>JAGTVE010000162.1 GCA_018224485.1 Thioalkalivibrio sp.
GTGAAGAAGCACAGCACCAGGAACAGCGCGGCGTACACCGGGTTGCGCAACGTGATCAACGCGAGCGCGGCCCCGAGCAGGATGGCTCCGAAGACGTAAAACAGGAGGAGTTCGAAGGTCATCGTCGATCCCTGGCTCAGCGGTAGACCGCGTCCGCCGAACGGGCGGATGCGATCTCCTTCTCGAAGCGGTCCCCGATCGCCAGCAGCTTGTCCTTGGTCATGATCT
The DNA here is from genome assembly GCA_018224485.1 of Thioalkalivibrio sp. Classification (GTDB taxonomy): domain Bacteria; phylum Pseudomonadota; class Gammaproteobacteria; order Ectothiorhodospirales; family Ectothiorhodospiraceae; genus Thioalkalivibrio. The sequence continues at coordinate 229 of JAGTVE010000162.1, forward strand.
GCTCGCCCCGGTTCTCGAAGTGGTACTCGAAGATGTGTGTCTCGACGATCGAATCCACCGGACAGGCCTCCTCGCAGAAGCCGCAGTAGATGCACTTGAACAGGTCGATGTCGTACCGCGTGGTGCGCCGGGTACCGTCGGCGCGCTGTTCGGAATCGATGGTGATGGCCAGCGCCGGGCAGACCGCCTCGCAGAGCTTGCAGGCGATGCAGCGCTCCTCGCCGTTGGGATAGCGGCGCAGCGCGTGCAGACCGCGGAAGCGCGGCGACATCGGGGTCTTTTCCTCCGGGTACTGCACGGTCACCTTGCGCGCGAAGAGGTAGCGCCCGGTCAGGCGCATGCCCATCAGCAGTTCCCAGAGCAGGAAGGTCCTGAAGAAGTTTCGGATCGCGGTCATGATAAAGCCTCCCGCCGACCGGCGCCGCGACTCAGGCGAACCACGGCCCAAGCCCCATGAAGATGAATACGCCGAGCACGAACAGCCAAACGATGGTGACCGGGATCAGCACCTTCCACCCCAGCCGCATGATCTGGTCATAGCGGTAGCGGGGAAAGGTCGCCCGGAACCAGAGAAAAAGGAACAGGAAGAACGCCGTCTTGAGCAGGAACCAGTGGATGCCCGAATCGAGCACCCAGCCGATCGCCGGCCAGGCGAACACGCCCTCCGGCAGGATACCCTGGAACGGCGACAGCCAGCCACCGAGGAAGAGCAGCGAGGCCAGGGCCGAGATCAGGATCATGTTCGCGTACTCGGCCAGGAAGAAGACCGCGAAGGCCATGCCGGAGTACTCGACATGGAAACCCGCGACGATCTCCGATTCGCCCTCCGCGACGTCGAACGGTGCCCGGTTGGTCTCGGCCACTCCCGAGATGAAATAGACGAAGAACAGCGGCAGCAGCGGCAGCAGGAACCAGTGGTAGACGCTGCCCTCCTGCGCGAGCACGATCTCGCCGACGTTCAGGCTTCCCGCGGCCATGATGACCCCGACCAGCGCGAAGCCCATCGCGATCTCGTAGGCGACGATCTGCGCCGCCGAGCGCATGGCCCCGAGCAGCGCGTACTTCGAGTTCGACGCCCAGCCGGCGATGATCACCCCGTACACGCCCAGTGAGGTCAGGGCGAGCAGGTAGAGCAGACCGGCGTTCACGTCCGCCAGAACCATGCCGTCGTCGAAGGGAATCACCGCCCAGGCGGCCAGCGCGGGGACGATCGCGAGAATGGGCGCGCTCAAAAACAGGAAGCGGTTCGCGTTGGTCGGGAGGATGACCTCCTTGGTCAGCAGCTTCACCGCGTCCGCGATCGGCTGCAGCCAGCCGCGCGGACCGACCCGGTTCGGTCCGATGCGCACCTGGATGTACCCGATCACCTTGCGCTCCGCGTAGGTCGTGTAGGCCACGGCCAGCATCAGCGGTGTCACGATCAGGGTGATCTTGAACAGGATCTGCATCACCACCGGGAGACTGTAAAAGCTTTCCATGATCCAGTCGAACATCAGTCTTTCCTTGTCAGGCCCGTGCGAGCGTCACGGTGGTTCCCGGCGCTCCGAGGCGTGCGAGCGCGGGGGCGCCCGCAACGGTCACCACCGTTCCGGCCGGCACATCATCGTCCAGCACCAGTCTCAGCTCCGCCTCGTCCCCGCCCTGACGGATCCGAACCATGGTGCCATCGGCGTGGCCGCCGGCCGACTGCGGGTTTACGTAGACCGCCTCGGCACGGCGCCCCTCGGGCGAAGTCTGCAGCGGGTCGGCCCGCCTGGCCAGCGGATCTGCGGCGTAGAGACCGCGCACCTGCATGCGCACCACGCCCTCCACCGGTTCCGGCACCTCGACATGGACCAGCCGCAGGTCGATCTGCGTGCTGAACCCGGCCTCCGGCAGCAGTGGCTTGATCGCGTCCCGCACCGAACGCGAGTCGAGGTAATCCATGCCGCGGACGTCGAGAAGGTTACCGAGTACGCGCCAGACCTTCCAGCCCGGGCGCGCCTCGCCCGGGGCGGAGGCGGCGGCACGGAAGCTCTGCCAGCGCCCTTCCGAATTCACGAAGGTGCCGGAGGTCTCGAAGCTGGTTGCGACCGGCAGCAGCACGTCGGCCACCGACTCGAGCTCGGCGTCGGCAAAGGCACCCACCGCGACCACCAGGCCGGCGCGTTCCAGGGCGGCCCTCGCGAGCCGGGGATCGGCGAAGTCGCGCGCCGGGTCGACACCCGCGAGCACGAAGAGGTCGCGGCCCTGTTCCAGCATCGTCATCGCGTCCGCGCCGGCGTCGGTCGCCGCGCCGCCCGCCCCCCGGTGGGGCACGCAGCCGGCAAGCCAGGCACCGGAGGCATTGGCCCCGGGACTCACGTAGCCGAGCCGCGCGCCGGTGCTGCGCGCGATCCAGCCCGCCAGCGCCCTGAGGGTGGCGAAGGCCGGGCTTCCGATGGCCTCGGCACCCAGCAGCACATGGGCCTGGTGCCCCTCGGTGAGGGCGGTCGCGATGCGCCGCTGCGCCTCGAGGATCTCGCTGTCGTCGGTGGCCGCGGCGGCCACCACCTCTTCGAGCACCTTCGGCAGCTTGCCGCCCGACTCCGCTAGCTGTCCCGCGATCCCGGCCAGGGCCAGGACCTGGCTGCGCGTCGCACCCAGCAGCTGGGCCTCGGTGGAATAGGTCAGATCCAGCCGGTGCGGGTAGATCGCGCTGATCCGCGCACCCATCAGCGCGGCCTTGCGCAGGCGGTGCGCCAGCATCGGCTGCTCCCGTCGCGGATTGCAGCCGACCAGCAGCACGGCGTCCGCGCGCTCGACCTCCTCGATGCTGCTGCCCAGCCAGGGAAACAGGGGCGCGGCCGCATCGTCGCGGAAGTCCAGCTGCTGCAGCCGGTGATCAATGTCCCGTACACCGATGCCGCGCAGCACCTGCTGCGCCAGATAGAACTCCTCCAGCGTCAGCGACGGCGAGAGCAGGGCCCCGATGCGCTCCGGGGCGGTGTCACGCAGCCCCTCGGCAACCCGCGCCAGCGCCTCTTCCCAGGTCGCGTCCCGCCATTGGCCGTCCTCCTTGAGCCTAGGGGTCGTGAGGCGGTCTTCCGCGTAGAGTCCGGCGTAGCTGAAGCGGTCCCGATCCGAGATCCAGGTCTCGTTGATCGCCTCGTTCTCCCGCGGCACCACGCGCATCACCTTGCCGTTGTACACGTGCGCGAAGAGGTTGGAACCGACACCGTCGTGCGCGCCGACCGTCGGGTACTGCTGGTATTCCCATGACCGCGCCATGTAGCGCGAGGGCTTCGCGGTTAGCGCGCCCACCGGGCAGAGATCGATCACGTTCCCCGAGAGCTCGTGGCCGACCGTGTTCTCGACGAAGGTGCCGATGCGCAGGTGCTCGCCGCGGCCGGTGGCGCCCAGTTCGCGCACGCCCGCGATCTCGTCGCCGAAGCGCACGCAGCGGGTGCAGTGGATGCAGCGTGTCATCTCGGTCTCGATCAGCGGACCGATGTCCTTGTCCTTCACCACGCGCTTGGCCTCGGCGTAGTGGGACACGCTCTCGCCATAGCCCATAGCGACGTCCTGGAGCTCGCACTCGCCGCCCTGGTCGCAGATCGGGCAGTCGAGCGGATGGTTGATCAGCAGAAACTCCATCGTGCTCTTCTGCGCGGCGATCGCCAGCGGCGACCGCGTGTACACCTTCATGCCCTCCATCACCGGCGTCGCGCAGGCCGGCAGCGGTTTCGGGGCCTTCTCGACCTCGACCAGGCACATGCGGCAGTTGGCCGCGACCGACAGCTTCTTGTGATAGCAGAAACGCGGAATGAGGATGTTCTCCTGATCGGCAACGTCGATCAGCATCGCGCCCTTCGGCGCCTGCAGCGTCCGACCGTCGATCTCGAGGGTGACCAGATCCTGGCTCATAGCGGTTTCCTGCACCGGGGCAATCAGGCGGCCTGGGCCACCGCGCTCTTGCCGTGCTGAATGTAGTGTTCGAACTCGGGCCGGTAGTGCTTCAGAAAGCTGCGCACCGGCATCGCGGCCGCATCACCCAGCGCGCAGATGGTGCGTCCCTCGATCTTTGCCGCGACGTCGTCCAGCCGGTCCAGATCCTCGGGGCGGCCGCGCCCCTCGACGATCCGGGTCAGCATGCGGTAGAGCCAGCCGGTCCCCTCGCGGCAGGGCGTGCACTGACCGCAGGACTCGGAGAAGTAGAAGCGCGAGATCCGCCGCAGGACCTGGACCATGTCGGTGGTCTCGTCCATCACGATCACCGCGCCGGAACCCAGCATGGACCCGGCCTTCGCGATCGAGTCGAAGTCCATGTCGGCCTGCATCATGATCTCGCCGGGCACCACCGGCACGGAGGATCCGCCCGGGATCACCGCCTTCAGCGGCCGCCCGTCCAGCACACCGCCCGCCATCTCCAGCAGATCACGGAAGGGCGTGCCCAGCGGAATCTCGAAGTTGCCGGGCTGGTTCACGTGCCCGGAGACGGAGAACAGCTTCTCGCCGCCCGATTTCGGCACACCGAGCTCCGCGAACCACTCGCCACCGTTGCGTATGATCGCCGGGATGGAGGCCAGCGACTCCGTGTTGTTGATGGTGGTGGGCCGGCCGTAGAGGCCGAAGTTGGCCGGAAACGGCGGCTTGAAGCGCGGCTGCCCCTTCTTGCCCTCGAGGGACTCCAGCAGCGCGGTCTCCTCGCCGCAGATGTAGGCGCCGGCGCCGAGCGAGGGGTGCAGATCGAAGTCGACCCCGGAGCCGAGGATGTCCTTGCCGAGGAAGCCGGCCTCGTAGGCCGCCTTCCGCGCCGTCATGAAGCGGGTGTTGACCTCGTCCATGAATTCGCCGCGCATGTAGTTGTAGCCGACGGTGGCCCCGATCGCGTAGCCGGCGATGGCCATGCCCTCAACCAGCGCGTGCGGGTTGAAGCGGAGGATGTCGCGATCCTTGCAGGTGCCCGGTTCGGACTCGTCCGAGTTGCAGACGATGTACTTCTGCCCGGGCGTGTTGCGCGGCATGAAGCTCCACTTGAGCCCGGTGGGGAAACCGGCCCCGCCGCGCCCCCGCAGGTTCGACTTCTTGACCTCCTCGATCACCTCTTCGGGCGGCATGCCTTCCCCGAAGACCTTCTTCAGGGCCTCGTAGCCGCCGACACTGAGGTAGCTCTCCAGCGACCAGGGCTCGTCGAGATGACGCGTTGCAAAGCAGATCCGGTTGGCCATGGCTCAGGACTCCAGCTTGGCGAGGATCTCGTCCACCCGCTCGGGCGTCAGATTCTCGTGGTAGACGTGGTCGACCTGCATCATCGGGGCGCCGCAGCAGGCCGCCAGGCATTCCTCCTCGCGCTTCAGGTAGAACTTGCCGTCGGGCGTGGACTCGCCGAGCTTCACGCCCAGCTTGGTCTCGAGGTGCTCGATGATCTCGTCGGCCCCGCGCAGCATGCAGGAGATGTTGTCGCAGACCGCGATGGTGTGGCGGCCCACCGGCTCCAGTTCGTACATCGAGTAGAACGACCCGGCCTCGTAGACCTCCATTGCCGGGATGCGCAGGTACTCCGCCACCGCGTCCATCATCGGGACGCTGAGGTAGCCTTCCTCGTGCTGCACCGCCCGCAGCGCCGCCAGCACCGCGGAGCGCCGCTGGTTCTCGGGATAGCGCGCCAGCCAGGTATCGATCTCCTCGCACACGTGCTCGCTCAGCCGGGCCTGCTGGCCCTCCTTCTTCTGCGCTGCCATCAGCGATCGACCTCCCCGAACACGAGATCCTGGGTCCCGATGATCGCGACCACGTCGGCCAGCATGTGGCCACGGACCATCTCGTCCAGTGCCGACATGTGCACGAAGCCGGCGGCCCGGATCTTCAGCCGGTATGGCTTGTTGGCACCATCCGACACCAGGTAGGCCCCGAACTCGCCCTTCGGATGTTCCACGGCCGCGTAGGCCTCGCCCTTGGGCAGGCAGAAGCCCTCCGTGAACAGCTTGAAGTGGTGGATCAGGGCCTCCATGTCGGCCTTCATCTCCTCGCGCCGTGGCGGGGAGACCTTGTAGTTCTCCAGCAGCACCGGACCGGGATGGGCCCGCAGCCAGTCGATGCACTGGCGGACGATGCGGTTCGACTGGCGCATCTCCTCGATACGTACCAGATAGCGGTCGTAGCAGTCGCCGTTCACCCCGACCGGGATGTCGAAATCGAGCTGGTCGTACACCTCGTAGGGCTGCTTCTTCCGCAGATCCCACTCCACCCCCGACCCGCGCAGCATCGGGCCGGTCAGCCCGAGTTGCCTGGCCCGCTCCGGGCTGACCACGCCGATCCCGACCGTGCGCTGCTTCCAGATCCGGTTTTCGGTCAGCAGGGTCTCGTATTCGTCGACGCAACCCGGGAAGCGCTCGGTGAAGGACTCGATGAAGTCCAGCAGCGAGCCCTCGCGGTTCGCGTTCAGCGCGTCCACCTCCGCCTGGGTCTTCCAGCGCGAGGCCTGATACTTCGGCATCGACGCCGGCAGATCCCGGGCCACCCCGCCGGGACGGTAGTAGGTCGCGTGCAGCCGCGCACCGCTGACCGCCTCGTAGCAGTCCATCAGGTCCTCGCGCTCCCGGAAGGCGTAGAGGAAGACCGTCATTGCGCCGATGTCCAGCGCGTGCGCACCCAGCCACAGCAGGTGGTTCAGGATCCGGGTGATCTCGTCGAACATCACCCGGATGTACTGGGCGCGCAGCGGAGGCTCGATCTGCAGCAGCTTCTCCATCGCGAGCACGTAGCCGTGCTCGTTGCACATCATGGACACGTAGTCCAGCCGGTCCATGTAACCGATGGACTGGTTGTACGGCTTGGTCTCGGCGAGCTTCTCGGTGCCCCGGTGCAGCAGTCCGATGTGGGGATCCGCGCGCTGCACGACCTCGCCGTCCATCTCCAGCACCAGCCGCAGGACGCCGTGCGCCGAGGGATGCTGCGGACCGAAATTCAGGGTGAAGTTGCGGATCTCAGGCATTGTTTTCCTCTCCGGCCGATTCGCCCTCGAGGTAGCGGTGGTCGTCGCGAATCACCTTGGGCACCAGCACCCGGGGCTCGATCGACACCGGCTGGTAGATCACGCGCTGCTGTTCCGGGTCATAGCGCATCTCGACGTGGCCGATCAGCGGGAAGTCCTTGCGGAAGGGGTGCCCGACGAAGCCGTAATCGGTGAGGATCCGGCGCAGGTCGGGATGTCCGGAAAACAGGATCCCGAAGAGATCGAAGGCCTCACGCTCGAACCAGTTGGCGCTCGCCCAGACCTCGGTGAGCGACTCGATCTCGGGAAACTCGTCGTCCGGCAGCCGGGCACGCACGCGCAGACGCCGGTTGTGCGCGATCGACAGCAGGTGCATCACCACCGCGAAGCGCGGACCCTCCGGCCCCCCTTCGCCAGGGGCGTCGTCGAAGGTGAAGCGCCCGGAGGTCGCGGCGGTGACCCCGCGCCCGAAACCCTGCGTGGAGGCCGCCTCGGTGGACCACTCGGCACGGCCGTACTCGAGGTAGTCCACGGCGCACAGGTCGACCAGCATGTCGAAGCCGAGCTCCGGGTGGTCGCGCAGCCGCTCCGCCACGACCTTCCAGTCGGCGGCGGGGACCTCGATGGTCGTCTCGCCAAGGTCGAGGCTCAGCGACTGCAGCTGCTCGGAAAGCTCCGCCTGCAGGAGGTCGACCCAGTTCTTGCTCTCGGACATCGGTTACCCCGCGCGGATCAGCGTGCGATGGTGTTGGTGCGGCGGATCTTGTTCTGCAACTGGATGATCCCGTACAGCAGCGCCTCCGCAGTGGGCGGACAACCCGGCACATAGATGTCGACCGGAACGATTCGGTCGCAGCCGCGTACCACGGCGTAGGAGTAGTGGTAGTACCCGCCGCCATTCGCGCAGGACCCCATCGAGATCACCCAGCGGGGCTCCGCCATCTGGTCGTAGACCCTGCGCAGGGCCGGCGCCATCTTGTTGACCAGGGTGCCGGCGACGATCATCACGTCGGACTGGCGCGGGCTCGGCCGGAAGACGATGCCGAAGCGGTCCAGGTCGTAGCGAGCGGCACCCGCGTGCATCATCTCCACCGCGCAGCAGGCAAGGCCGAAGGTCATCGGCCACATCGAGCCGGTGCGCGCCCAGTTGATCAGCTTGTCGGCGGAAGTGGTGACGAAGCCTTTTTCCAGAACGCCTTCTATTCCCATTCCAGGGCCCCCTTCTTCCACTCATAGATGAACCCGATCACGAGGACGGCGAGGAACAGCGCCATCGCCAGCAGACCGAAGACGCCGATGTCGCCGAGGGCAACGGCCCACGGAAACAGGAAGGCGATCTCGAGATCGAAGATGATGAACAGGATCGCGACGAGATAGAAACGCACGTCGAATTTTACCCGGGAGTCTTCGAAGGCCTCGAAGCCGCACTCGTAGGGGGAGTTCTTTTCGGCATCGGGCCTGCTGGGACCGACGATCATGCCGAGGGCCAGCGGCACGAGACCCGCCACGGCCCCGACGATCAGGAAAATCAGTATCGGCAGATAGCCTTCCAGCATGTTCGTCTCCCGAACGCCGCCAGGGCTTGGCGGGTTCCTGGTGCCAACCGCGCAGACGTCGCGGCAGGCGAATCCCGGGTGCTGGGCGAGATCTGGTGCAACAGGCAGGTGGCCGGGGCGCCCTCGCTCTCATCGGGCTGGCAGTCTAGGTGAAGCCTGAAAACGGTGTCAAGTTCTCTTGTTATTCTAAATTACTGAAATAGTGGGAATTTTTTCTTCAATACCGGTGTGCTGCGGGGATACGCAGGGTCTGCGGTATGGTGCAGATGGTGGGACTCGAACCCACAC
>JAGTVE010000163.1 GCA_018224485.1 Thioalkalivibrio sp.
CAGCAAAGCGCGGTAATCTCCGTCAGGTCATGGGACGCGGTCTGTCTGCCTTTGGCGTCGAAGAGGCAGAGCTCCACGCGTTCGGCGACCTCGGAGAACAGCGCGAAGTTGGTGCCCCTCCCGTCGAAGCTGGCGCCCAGTGGATAGGGCTCGCCCGGCAGCAGGGCCTGAGGGGCTGGCGATTGGGTCGCGGATTTCTTTGTCACGCGGTCTCCTTGCGCCTGGTGGTGGCTTCCGGGCATGCTCGTGGCGGCAAAAGGCAGCGGCGCGGGGCACCTGCACGCCGGCTTCGGCCTTCGGCCCAGCCTGCGTCAGAATAAGCCCGGCGAACGCCGATGGGAATAGCTGCAGGATGAGCCGACGACCGGTCCCGGCGGTGGGTGCAGATGCCTGCGCCAGAACCGGCCGGAGAGAAAACCTTCGCCCGCGACCGCGTGCGGCAGTGATCAGGAGCGGATCATGACCGATGAACTGAGCGACCTCGATCTCGTGAAGTGGTACTTCAATGTCTGTAACACCGCGCTTGCGACACCCAACGCAAATGCCGTGGGCAACCTCGTCGAGTCACTGGTGTTGAAGGTGACGCCGAACAGGTTCATCGCAGTAGAACTCGTCGATGACGAAGACAGGCCACTCGGCCACTACACCACACGTTTCGTGGACGGCCAGTTCGGTCCGGTGGAGGAGGGAGAACGCCACCCGGAGACCCGGTTCCAGCTGCGGCGCTCGTTTCTGCAATCGGTGGTGGACAACAGCGACGACTACGTCGAACATCCGGAGAAGCTCGACTGGTCTTGGATGCTGCCGGTCTGATGACCTGATCCCTGTCAAGCGGCGCGAATCAGAATGAGGACAGTCCGGTGGCCTCCATCAACCGATAGCGCCAGTAACGCAGCCGGGAATCATCGGCGTACTCCTCGTAGGGGAGGCTGTGCATCCGGTCCTGCTCGTTGTACCAGCGGGCGTCGAAGACCCCGACGGCATCGGCGATCACCCGGGCCCCCGGGTCGGCCTGAAGCTGTACGCTGGTCTCGAGGTTGAAGTTGTCGAGGTTGCGCCGGGTGAAGTTTGCGGAGCCCGCGAGCAGCGTGGCTTCACCGTTCGGCGCGCGGTGCAGCAGCATCTTCGCGTGGCACTGTTCGCCCGTAGTATTGCACCAGCGCACCGGCACGCCCGCCGCGTTCAGCTCCAGGGCAACCTGTCGGTTGGGTATCCCGCGCTTCTCGAGGCCGAATGCATCACGGTTCGGATCGAGAAGCACCCGCAGTTCGGCGCCGCGCTGCTGTGCGGCAAGCAGCGATTTCACGATGGCCCGGTGCGAGAGGTAGAACATCCACAGGTCCAGCCGATCCCCCTGACCGGCGCCATCGATCATCTCCAGTGCGGCGTCGCGGATGCGCGATTCCGTGAGGATCCGGATCCGGACGGATGAATCGCCGGCCTCGTGGGGTTCGTTGGCCGCTGCGGGATCAGGGAAGGCCACTGGGAGGCCGTTCGAAAATGCCGCGACCGCTCGCTCGGTGTGCAGCAGATCGATCACCGCGTCGCCCCGGAAACGCACGGCAATGTTGTGGTGCCGGCTGCTGGCGTCGTGGGGATTTCCGGAGGTCACCAGGCCGGTCCAGCCCTCCGGCCCGTCCGCAATCAGGGTCTTGCGGTGGTTCGCCTTGAAATTCAGGAGCGCGAGGTAGGTTCGCAGGCTCACGGGCGTGTCGCCCACTGGATTCGGGAGCCAACCGTCCTCCGGGCTGTTGCCGAACCACTGGCAACAGATGCGCCAGGCCGCCGACCACAGGGGATTGGGATCGCGCAGGGCGCGAAGATCCGTTTCGATCACGGGGACCCCGTGTGCCTCGAGTCGCGAGAACAGGGGTTGTTCGACCCCGTTGTAGAGGCTGTTGAAGGGATCGGTGATCAGCAGCGCCGCTATTTCGGGCCGCTCGGCGTGGCGTTCGGCCAGTCCGTCGACGAACTGTGTCGAGAGCGGCCGATGCGTGTCGTCGACGGCTCCGGCAAACCGGTTTACCAGAAAGAAGTCCGCGACGATCAGCGATTCGGCCTGGGCGACCATCTCCAGGACCGCGTCGAATATCTCGTGGTCGGTATGACGCTGGCCGTGCGGGTCCATCCAGGTCGAATCGGTGAGGAACTCGACCGCCTCCGCCGGCCGGTAAGGCGTGACGGCATCGAGCCCCTCGGGAAGGGGTTTGTACAGGTGGTAGGCGGCCGTCGAGAGGTAGACCGCCACCAGCACGAAGAGGAATGCGCGTCCCCGTCTCATTCTCGTGCCGGAGATCCCAACGACCGGGAGGATGCTAAAATCCTGTAAAGCCTCAACCGGCTCTCTCCGATCGTGGAGGGGAATCGTCACGTGCGGATTCGATCATCTCGGCACACCCTTGCGGCATCGCAACCACCTGTTCAAGGTCGGGAATCGTGGCATGTCGCCCGCATGTGTACCAGCGCCAGGAACGAAAGACGGGGTTTCCGTGTCCACCGGACGTACGCGACGGATGGCGTAGGGATACCGGGTGTCGGCAGCGTATTCCGGTTTGGACACGGCCATTGCCGTGGTCGCTCTTCGATCCCGCCCTCCCGGTCAGACGGGCGGGCCGGTCCTCGAAGGCGCCACATGCAGTCTTCACATTGACCGGAGGCCCAGATGAGGGACGGGGCGAAATGGAGGTCATCGATCGACGGGGCCCTCTTCGATATGGATGGGGTGGTGACGGACACGGCGCGGGCCCACGCGGCTGCCTGGAAGCGCCTGTTTGACGAGTATCTCGAGGTGCGTGCGGAACGGCTCGGCGGGCGGTTCGAGCCCTTCGACGCCGACGCGGAATACCGTCGCTATGTGGATGGAAGACCCCGCGCCGAGGGCATCCGCAGCTTCCTCGACGCGCGCGGGATCGAACTGCCGGAAGGCGACGACGGGGATGGGCCGGAGAAGGAGACGATCGCCGGGCTCGGCGAGCGCAAGAATCGGTATTTCCACAACTGGCTGCAGGAACACCGCGTACAGGCCTTCCCGGGCACGCTGAGGCTCATCGACGCGTTGCGCAGCGGCGGTGTCCCGGTCGCGGTGTTCTCGTCCAGTAGGAACGCCGAGGCGGTGCTGCGCAGCGCGGGACTTCTGGAGCGATTTGATGCCCGGGTCGACGGCAACGACCTGCTGCGCCTCGACATACGCGGCAAACCGGAGCCGGCGATGCTGCTGGAAGCGGCCCGGCTGCTGGGGATCGAGCCCGGCTCCTGCGCGGTCTTCGAGGATGCCATCATTGGGGTCGAGGCGGGCGTGCGGGGTGGCTTTCGGCCCGTGATTGGCGTGGCTCGCGACGATCAGGACGAGGATCTGCTCCAGAAGGGAGCCGACCTTGTCGTGGGCGACCTGGCCGAACTTCAGTACAGCCGGGCGGAGGGGCTTCTCCTGCGCACCCTCGCCAGCCTGCCCGGTGCCCTTGAGCGCGAAAGCGACCTGGTTCGCCGGCTCGAGGGCGGACGCGCCATCGCGTTCCTGGACTATGACGGCACCCTCGCCCCGATCGTCGAGGATCACACCAAGGCCTTCCTTCCTGCGGACATCCGGGCGACCGTGGCGGCACTCGCGCGCCATTGCCCCGTGGTGATCGTGAGTGGCCGCGACCTTGCGAAGCTGCGGGAGTTGGTTGCGCTCGATTCCGTCTGGCTGGCGGGCAGTCACGGGTTCGAGATTGCCGGCCCGAGTGGTGTGAGTCGGGGGCTTGAGAAGGGCAGCGAATTCCTGCCGGAACTCGATGCGGTGGAACAGGAGCTAACGCAGCGACTGGCCGGCATCGAAGGGCATTCTCTGGAACGCAAGCGCTTCTCGATCGCCGTCCACTACCGCGTCGTGGACCCCGCCGAGGTGGATCGGCTGATCGCGGTCGTCCGGGAGATCCTGGAGGACCATCCCAGGCTCCGGTCGGGCCGCGGCAAGAAGGTGATGGAGATCCGCCCCGACATCGACTGGAACAAGGGCGAGGCGGTGCAGTGGATCATTCGCGAGCTGGGCGCCGAGCGCCCGGACAGCGTGCCGGTCTACGTCGGGGATGACATCACCGACGAGGATGCGTTTCGTGCCCTTGCCGGACAGGGAATCTGTATCGCAGTCCGTTACGATGAAACGCGGCCGACGGCGGCCGACTATACCGTAGACGATGTGCGGGGGGTGAAGCGTCTCCTGCAGTCGCTTGCGGGGATCCTGGTCGCGCAGGCGCCCGAGGCGCCAAGGATGCGCGATACCAGGAGAGGGGAGTGGTCGCTGCGCTATTCGGGTTACCGACCGCAGCAGGAGAAGCTCCGGGAGGCGCTCTGTACGCTGGGCAACGGGTACTGTGCCACACGCGGCGCCGCGGCTGACGCGCGGGCGGACGATGTCCACTACCCGGGCACCTACCTTGCCGGTGGTTACAACCGCCTGGTCAGCGATGTCGACGGTCGCAGGGTCGAGAACGAGGACCTGGTCAACCTGCCGAACTGGTTGCCGCTGACCTTCCGCATCGGCGATGGGGAGTGGTTTCGGCTTGACGACACGGAGATCCTTTCCGTCGAACAGGAACTCGACGTCGACCGCGGGCTGCTGTCGCGCAACCTTCGTTTCCGCGATCTCGAGGGCCGCATCACGACGTGGCGTGAGTGCCGCTTGGTGAGCATGGCCTCACCCCACCTCTCGGCCCTCCGCGTGGAGTTGACCGCCGAAGACTGGTCGGGACGGATCACCGTGCGTTCCTCCCTCGACGGCAGCGTGGTCAACGATGGGGTGAAACGCTACCGGGGTCTCGAGAACCGACATCTCGAGGTCCTCGAGGCGGATCATCGGGGCGAGGGCACCCTGTTCCTGCGCACCCGCACCAGTCAGTCCCGGCTCGGGCTCGCCCAGGCCGCCCGGACCCGCGTGTACCGAAACGGTGCCGAGGTCGATGCCGACCGGCAAACGGTCGTTGAGGACGGAAGCGTGGCGCAGGAGATCGCGCTCGATCTGTCCGAAGGCGATGCGATCGAGGTGGAAAAGGTCGTTGCGTTGTACTCGTCGCGCGACTGGGCCATCTCCGAACCCGGGATCGAGGCATTGCGGTCGCTCGGTAGCGCCGGCCGTTTCGACGCGATTCGTTCCCGGCACGAGATGGCCTGGAGACACCTCTGGGATGAATGCGACATCACCCTCGAGGATGACGAGGCACCGGCGACGGAACTCAAGCTGCGCATCCACATCTTTCACCTGTTGCAGACCGCCTCGAAACACTCGGTGGATTTCGATACCGGCATCCCCGCGCGTGGCTGGCACGGAGAGGCCTACCGGGGACACATCTTCTGGGACGAACTGTTCATCTTTCCCTTCCTGAGCCTGCGCATTCCGATGCTGACGCGGGCGCTGCTGCGCTATCGTCACCGGCGCCTCGGTGAGGCCAGGCGGGCGGCGCTGGAGGCCGGTTTCCGGGGTGCGATGTATCCCTGGCAAAGCGGCAGCGACGGCCGCGAAGAGACCCAGAAGATGCACCTGAACCCGGCCTCCGGGCGGTGGGTTCCGGACACCTCTCACCGGCAGCGACATATCAACTCGGCAATCGCCTACAACATCTGGAAGTACTTCCAGACCTCCGATGACGCCGAGTTCATGAATTTCTACGGGGCGGAGATGCTCCTGGAGATCGCCCGCTTCTGGGCCAGCGCGTCGGTCTACAACGCCGCGCTGGATCGCTACGAGATCAAGGGCGTGATGGGGCCGGACGAGTATCACACCGCCTATCCGGGGGTGGATCCCGAGGACGAGGGCGGGGTGAACAACAACGCCTACACCAACGTGATGGCGGCCTGGGTGCTGACGCGGTCACGCGACGTGATCGCGCTGCTGCCGCAGATCCACTGGCACGAGATTCGGGAACGCCTGGCCCTGACGGACGAGGAACTGGATCTCTGGTACGAGGTTAGCCGCAAGCTGCGCGTGCCGATGCACGAAGACGGGATCATCAGCCAGTTCGAGGGTTATGAGGACCTGGAAGAATTCGACTGGGAAGGTTATCGGGAGAAGTACGGCGACATCCGGCGCCTCGACCGGATCCTGGAGGCCGAGGGCGATTCGCCGAACCGCTACAAGGTCTCCAAGCAGGCCGATGTGCTGATGCTCTTCTATCTCTTCTCGGCCGAGGAGCTGACGATGCTCTTCGAGCAGCTTGGCTATCCCTTCGACCCGGAGATGATCCCGCGCAACGTCGAGTATTACATGCACCGCACCTCGCACGGTTCGACCCTGAGCCAGGTGGTCCACTCCTGGGTGATGGCGCGTTCCGACCGCTCGCATTCCTGGGATCTGTTCCAGCGGGTCCTGGACAGCGACATCAGGGACATTCAGGGCGGCACGACCCCGGAGGGCATCCACGTCGGTGCGATGGCGGGGAGCGTGGACCTGGTGCAGCGCTGCTACCTGGGTATCGGCACGCGGGGCAACGTGCTGCACTTCGATCCGGCGTTCCCCCCGGAACTGCAATGCGTGACGGTACGGCTGCATTACCGGAACCAGACGCTGGGGGTCACGGCCGACCACGACCAGCTGGAGATCCGAAGCGGTGCCTACACCACGCGTTCGATCACGGTTGCGTATCGCGGCCACTACCGGGAACTGGCCCCCGGTGACCGCTGCTGTTTCCGGCTGCTGAAACCGGAGGAGCGCGTGCGTGACGAGAATCGGAGGGAGCCCCCCGACACTGGTCCACCGGAACAAGATCAGGAGGGGCTTGCGGACGTCAGGGGGGAGAGAACTCGATGACCAGCGATAGTCTGCCGGTTCGATACGGCGTGCCGATGCTGACCGATCACGACGTCTACCTGTTCAGACAGGGACGGCATACCCGGCTCTACGAAAAGCTCGGCGCCCACCTGCGGGAGATCGACGGGGCGCCCGGAGTGAGTTTTGGGGTATGGGCGCCGAACGCACGGGAGGTCTCGGTCATCGGCGACTTCAACCGCTGGCTCCCCGGCGCTCATCCCCTTCAGGTCCGCGGCGACGGATCCGGCATCTGGGAGGGGTTCATCCCGGGACTCGGGGCGGGAGAACGGTACAAGTTCCGTGTCGCGTCGAGCTATGGCGACTATGCCGCCGACAAGGGGGATCCCTTCGCATTCGCGTGGGAGGAGCCTCCGGGCACCGCCTCCCGCATGCAGGAACTGGACTATTCCTGGAATGACGCCGCATGGATGGATCGCCGCCATCGGGCCAATGCGCTGGACGCCCCCTGGTCCGTCTACGAGATGCACCTGGGATCCTGGCGGACGGTTCCGGAGGAAGATCACCGCCTGCCCCGATACCGCGAGCTCGCGGAATGGCTGCCGGCCTATCTGAACGAGCTCGGCTACACCCATGTGGAATTCATGCCGGTCACCGAGCATCCGTTCTTCGGCTCCTGGGGCTATCAGACCACCGGCTATTTCGCCCCGACCGCGCGCTATGGAACGCCTCAGGACTTCATGTTCCTGGTGGATCGCCTGCATCAGCACGGCATCGGTGTGATCGCGGACTGGGTGCCCTCGCATTTTCCGGACGACGAACACGGACTGCGCTACTTCGACGGCACCCATCTCTTCGAGCATGCCGATCCCAAGAGCGGTTTCCATCCCGAGTGGCAGAGCTACATCTTCAACTACGGACGGCACGAGGTGCGGTCCTTTCTCCTAAGCAGCGCGCTGTTCTGGCTGCAGACATACCATCTGGACGGGCTTCGCGTGGATGCGGTGGCCTCGATGCTCTATCTGGACTATGGCCGCAAGGAGGGGGAATGGATTCCCAACGAGCACGGCGGCCGCGAAAACCTGGCGGCGGTCACGTTTCTGCGCGATCTGAACGAGGCGGTCTACCGGGATCTGCCTGACACCCAGACCATCGCCGAGGAGTCCACCGCGTGGCCGATGGTCACGCGGCCGACCTATGTGGGGGGCCTGGGCTTCGGCATGAAGTGGAACATGGGCTGGATGCACGACACGCTGGCCTACTTCGCGAACGATCCCCTCTACCGCAAGTACCACCATCAACAGCTGACCCTCAGTCTGTTCTACGCATTCGACGAGAACTTCACGCTCTCCCTGTCCCATGACGAGGTGGTGCACGGCAAGGGTTCGCTGATCAACAAGATGCCGGGTGATGACTGGCAGAAGTTCGCGAACCTGCGGGCGCTGTTCGGATACATGTACGGACATCCGGGGAAGAAGCTGCTGTTCATGGGAGACGAGTTCGGCCAGTGGCGCGAATGGAACCACGATCGCGGGCTGGACTGGGAGCTGCTGGATCGGCCCGACCACCGTGGCCTCCGTCATTGGCTGGGCGACCTGAATCACTTCTACCGGAGCCAGCCCGCCCTGTTCGAGCAGGATTTCGTTGCAGCCGGTTTCGAGTGGGTCGACCATCAGGATGTCGAGGAGAGCACGCTGAGCTTCCTGCGCAAGGCCCGGGATCCCGACGACACCGTCCTGGTGGTCTGCAACCTGACTCCGGTGCCACGGGAGAATTACCGGCTGGGGGTTCCCCGCGGCGGATGGTGGCGGGAGATGCTGAACAGCGACGCCCGGACCTATGGCGGCAGCGGGCGCGGCAATGGGGGGGGCGTGGAAGCCGCACCGGTGGGGGCGCACGGCCACTACCATTCGCTGGTTCTCGACCTGCCGCCGCTGGCGGTGCTGTTTCTGAAACCGGGAGACTGAATGCAGATGGCGCGCATGTTTCCCGAGGAAGGCCGGCGTCGCGTGGAGATCGAAGCGCTCCGACCGCGGGTGGACGGCGGACGGTTCCCGATCAAGCGGACCGTCGGCGAGTCCGTGCGCGTCGAGGCGCGCGCCTTCACGGATGGCCACGACCGGATCCGGTGCGTGCTGCGTCATCGGCGCGAGGATGGTGTGCAGTGGCACGAAACGCCGATGGTGCCGGAGCTCAACGACTGGTGGCATGCGGAGTTCACGGTCCCGGATCTCGGGCGCTATGTCTACACCGTCATGGGCTGGGTGGACCATTTTCTGTCTTGGCGCCACGACCTGGAGCGCCGCACCGAGCCGGAGGACATCCACGTGGCGCTGCTGATGGGCGCAGAGCTGGTGGCGCGGAGCGCGGAGCGGGCCACGGGCGCGGATGCCGATGTCCTCGCGGAGGCGGCGGAAACGCTGGCCAGGGGAACCGATCTGGATGCGAGGGTGGCGCTGGCCACGGGCACCACTCTTGGTGGATTGATGGACCGCCATGCGGATCGCGGCCTGGCCACCGTGTATTCACCGGAACTGGCGGTGACGGTGGAGCGCGAGCGGGCCCGGTTCAGCGCCTGGTACGAGCTGTTCCCACGTTCCTGCGGAGCGACGGAGGATATCCACGGCACCTTCCGCGACTGCGAGAAATGGCTTCCCTACATCGCCGGGATGGGCTTCGATGTGCTTTACCTGCCGCCGATCCATCCCATCGGTCGCGTCAGGCGCAAGGGGCCCAACAACACGCTGGCGGCCGGAGCCGGTGATCCCGGCAGTCCCTGGGCCATCGGCTCTTCGGAGGGCGGACATTTGAGTGTGCACCCGGCGCTGGGCACGCTGGAAGACCTTCGCGGACTTGTCGAAAGCGCCCGGAGTCACGGACTGGAGATCGCACTGGACATCGCCTTCCAGTGTGCTCCGGACCATCCCTATGTGGCGGAGCACCCGGCATGGTTCCGTCACCGGCCGGACGGCAGCGTGCAGTACGCGGAGAATCCGCCGAAGAAGTACCAGGACATCTACCCCTTCGATTTCGAGACCGCCGACTGGCAGAGCCTGTGGCTCGAACTCGAGGGTATTTTCCGTTTCTGGATCGAGCAGGGGGTGCAGATCTTTCGGGTGGACAATCCCCACACCAAGAGCTTCGCATTCTGGGAATGGGCGATCGCCTCGATCCAGCGGGAATTTCCCGAGACCCTGTTCCTGTCGGAGGCCTTTGCAAGGCCCGCCATCCTGCATGGACTGGCCAAGAGGGGGTTCAGCCAGTCCTACAACTATTTCCCGTGGCGCAACACCAAACACGAGCTGACCACGTATTTCACCGAACTCACGCGCGGCGCGGGGCGTGAATACCTGCGGCCCAGCCTGTGGCCCAACACGCCGGACATACTGCCCGAGTACCTGCAGTACGGTGGTCGTCCGGCGTTCATGATCCGGGCGACCCTTGCGGCGACCCTGGGGGCCAGCTACGGCATCTACGGTCCGGCCTTCGAACTGGTTGAGAACCGGGCCCGGGAGCCGGGTTCCGAGGAATATCGCGATTCCGAAAAGTATCAGATCCGGCAATGGGATCTTCGGCGTCCCGACAGCCTGAGGGATTACCTGACCCGCCTGAATCGCATTCGTCGCCAGCATCCGGCATTGCAGCACGACTGGACCCTGCGCTTCCATGCCATCGACAACGAGGAGATGCTGTGTTTCAGCAAGACCGCGCGGGGTGACGGCGATGCGGTACTCGTGGTGGTCAACCTCGATCCCGTGCATACCCAGTCGGGATATGTGGAAGTCCCGGTGGCGGAATGGGGTCTGGATCCCGCGCGGCCCTACCAGGTGCACGACCTGCTCGGCAATTCGCGGTATCTGTGGCACGGGTCGCGCAACTACGTGAAGCTCGATCCGCAGGCCGGTGCGGCCCACATCTTCCGTCTCAGGAGACGGGTGCGGACCGAGCACGACTTCGACTATTACCTATGACGAGGTGGGACTCGATGGCTTCACAGGAGTCCGGCATGCAGGACGATCCGCTCTGGTACAAGGACGCGATCATCTACCAGATGCACGTCAAGGCGTTTCTGGACAGCAACAACGATGGCATTGGCGATTTTCCGGGTCTGACCAGCAAGCTCGACTACATACAGGATCTCGGCGTCAACACCCTGTGGCTGTTGCCCTTCTATCCGTCGCCCATGCGTGACGACGGGTACGATATAGGAGACTACCGCAACATCCACCCCGACTACGGCACC
Source organism: Thioalkalivibrio sp. (assembly GCA_018224485.1). Taxonomy (GTDB): domain Bacteria; phylum Pseudomonadota; class Gammaproteobacteria; order Ectothiorhodospirales; family Ectothiorhodospiraceae; genus Thioalkalivibrio. The sequence continues at coordinate 10,983 of JAGTVE010000163.1, forward strand.
CGAAGAGACTTCCGTGCCTTCATGCGCGAGGCCCACCGGCGCGGCTTGCGCGTGATCACCGAGCTGGTGATCAACCACACCTCGGATCAGCACCCCTGGTTTCAGGCGGCCCGCAAGGCGGCCTCCGGCAGCCGCAAGCATGCCTTCTATGTGTGGAGCGACAGCAGGGAGAGGTTTCCCGAGACCCGGGTGATCTTCACCGACAGCGAGGTCTCGAACTGGACCTGGGACGACGAGGCCGGTGCCTATTACTGGCATCGGTTCTTCCACCACCAACCGGATCTGAACCACAACAATCCGGAGGTGGTCAGGGCCGTGATCCGGATTATGCGCTTCTGGCTGGACATGGGCGTCGACGGGCTGCGCCTGGACGCCATTCCCTACCTCTGCGTACGCGATGGGACCAACAACGAGAACCTGCCGGAGACCCACGCGGTTCTCAAGCGCATGCGCGCGGAGGTGGATGAACATTACGGCTCGCGCATGTTCCTGGCAGAGGCGAACCAGTGGCCCGAGGACGCCCGGGAATACTGCGGTGACGGTGACGAATGTCACATGATCTATCACTTCCCGCTGATGCCGCGCATGTACATGGCCGTGGCCCAGGAGGACCGCTATCCCATCCTGGAGATCATGGGCCAGACGCCGGAGATACCCGATACCTGCCAGTGGGCGATCTTCCTGCGCAACCACGATGAATTGACGCTGGAGATGGTCACCGACCGCGAGCGCGACTACATGTACAAACGCTACGCGGCAGACCCGAGGATGCGGGTCAATGTCGGAATCCGGCGCCGGCTTGCGCCCCTGATGGAGAACGACCCGGACCGGATCAAGTTGATGAACAGCCTGTTGATGTCGATGCCCGGCTCGCCGATCATCTACTACGGCGACGAGATCGGCATGGGAGACAATTTCTTCCTGGGCGATCGCAATGGCGTTCGCACGCCCATGCAGTGGAGCCCGGACCGCAATGGCGGATTCTCCCGGGCGGATCCCCAGTTTCTGTATCTGCCGCCGATGATGGATCCCGTCTACGGGTATGCGGCGGTGAATGTGGAGGCGCAGAGCCGGGAGCCCTCGTCGCTGCTGAACTGGATGAAGCGGCTGATCGCGGTGCGCAAGGTCCATCCTGCCTTCGGTCGCGGCACCCTGAGCTTTCTGCAACCGGGCAACCGCAAGATCCTGGCCTACGTGCGCGAATACGGCGAAGAGTCGGTGCTGTGCGTGGCCAATCTCGCGCGTTCGGCACAGCCGGTGGAACTCGATCTGGCCCGCTTCAAGGGCAGGGTGCCGATGGAGCTGATGGGACGCACGGCGTTCCCCCCGATCGGGGATCTGCCCTATCTCCTCACCCTGCCCGGACACGCCTTCTACTGGTTCGAGCTGGCCAGCGACGCGGAGGCGCCGGTCTGGCATCAGGAGATGCTGCCGTCGATCGAACTGCCGGTCCTGGTATTGTCCGGCGGCTGGCAAAGCTTCCTGCCGGAACCGCGACCCCCGGGCCCCGGGGCCGCCTCCGGTGTTGCGGTCAAGCTGAAGAAGCGTCTGGAAGACGAGGTCCTGCCGGCCTTTCTGCGCGAGCAGCGGTGGTTTGCGGCCAAGGGACGGGCGCCGGTGGCCGTGGAGGTCGCACAGGTATCGCAGTGGGCCGCCGCAGACGGGGAATGGCTGCTGATGTGGGTGCGGTGCCGCTTCGAAGGCGGCGTGATGCAGACCTACTTTCTTCCGCTCGGTCTGGTCTGGGGCGACATCGACGAGGATCCGGTGCGGGTGATGCTGCCCGCCGCGGTCGCGCGCGTGCGCGAGAAGGCCCGGGTGGGTGTGCTGCACGACGCAGCGGCGGCCGAAGATTTCGTCCACGCGCTGGTCGCGGCGATGGCGAGGCCATCGGATCAGCCGCTGGGGTCGGGCATGCTGCGCTTCCGTCCGAGCGCCGCCTATGCGGAGCTGGCGGGCGCGACCCCGCACCGGAACCTGCGCCGCCCGGGGGCCGAGGGAACCAACAGCACGGTGGTGATCGGTGACGGGCTGTTCCTGAAGCTCTACCGGCGCATCCAGCCGGGGCTGAGCCCGGAACTGGAAATGGGACGCTACCTCACCGAGGTCTCCACGTTCCCCAACATCTCGCCCCTTGCGGGGTCGGTGGAATATCAGGGCCCGGATGAAGAGCCCTCCACCCTGGCCCTGCTCCAGGGCTATGTCGTGAACCAGGGCGACGCCTGGAATTACAGTGTCGACTACCTGGTCCGCCACTTCGAGGATTGCCTGGCCCGTCCCGACGAGATCACGGCCGATGTGCATGTCGACTACCAGCGCCTGATGCATACCCTGGGGCAGCGTACCGGCGAACTCCATGTCGCTCTGGCGAGGCCCGGGAGCGACCCGGCCTTCGCTCCCGAACCGATGCAGCCCGGCGATCTGGAGTCCTGGGGCAACCGCGTGCGCGAAGAGGTGCACGCCAGTCTCGACCTGCTCGCGGGGCGCCGGGACGCGTTGCCGGGAGAGGTCAGCCCGGCGGTGGAACGCCTGCTGCAGGCCCGGGATGCATTCCTTCGGCAGATTCCGGAATGGACCGGCCGCGAGGTGGATGCGGTGAAGATCCGCCATCACGGCGACTATCACCTGGGTCAGGTGCTGTTGACCGAGAACGACTTCGTGATCATCGATTTCGAGGGCGAGCCGATTCGGCCGATCGCGGAACGCAGGCTCAAGCATTCGCCCCTGCGTGACGTGGCGGGAATGCTCCGTTCCTTCAGCTACGCAGGCGCGGCGGCGCTGGCGGACTGCACCGCCGAGCGGCCGTTCGACCGTGAACGCCTGCTGCCGCACCTGCGACATTGGGAAGGGGGCAGCGCTGACGCCTTTCTCGCTGGTTACCGGGAGGCTGCGGCGGATTGTCGGGCATCCCCCGCGGATGTCGGGGACTTCAGCCGACTGACCCGTCTGTTCGTGATGGAAAAGGCCCTCTATGAATTGCGTTACGAACTGGATCACCGCCTGGACTGGGTCGGCATCCCGGTCGATGGCCTCCTGAACCTGCTGGAGGAGCCCGGCAGGGGAGGGAATGATGGGGCGTGAGGCGCTGCGGCCCCGCGTCGGCTGCGAGGTCGCGGCCGGCGCGTTGCTTCCGGCACCGATGCCGGATCCGTCCGGGCGACCGATCGGGAGGCTTCGATGCTGGAGGTCGTGAGCCGCCAGGGATGCGACCCGGTTTCGCTGCCGGACCCCGCGATCACCGAGGCATTGCGCGTGCTCGGCAAGCGACGTCTTGCGCTTGCCATCCACGACAGCTGTCTTCCGGGTCTGCCCGGTGACGACATCGGGCGGGGCGCGCTCTACAGCCGGGGGGCACTAGAATTCCTGGCCTTCCTGCGCGGCCTGGGTTTCGACAGCATCCAGTTGGGCCCCTTGGGACAGACGCCGCGCAACGATCCCTCGCCCTACAACGGCACCGTGTTCTCCAGGAACATCCTGAACCTGGATCCGGGCAGCCTGGTTGCCAGGGGTGAAGGGGCCGGCCTGCTCGATCCCGGCGCCCTCGAAGGCCGGGTCCGGGAGTGCCCCTGCGATGACGGATCCCGAAGCGTTCACGGCTATGCCTTCGATGCCGGGCACGCAATGCTGGAGGAGATACACCGAAACTTCGCGGCGGCGCGGCAACGGGGCGATCCGGGGGCCTTCAAGCTCGATGCGGAACTACGTCTCTTTACCGCTCAGAATCGCGACTGGCTCCAACCCGACGCGCTCTATCACGTGCTCTGGCGGCACCATGGAGAGAGGCGCCATCGGCACTGGCCGGTGATCGACCCCGCCTGTCCGGATGCGGACCTTTACCGGCATGTCGGCCAGGGATCGGACCCGTGCAGATCCCGCCGGGAGGCCCTGTTCGAGGCGCATCGTGATGCGCTTGAGCGCTATCGCCTGGGGCAGTTCCTGGTGCAGCGGCAGCACGCACGGTTCCACTCCGAGGCGAAGAGGCTCGGGCTGCGACTCTACGGCGATCTCCAGGTCGGTCTCTCGGACTGTGACGAGTGGATTCGTGGCGGATTGCTCCTGGCGGATTACCGCATGGGGGCGCCACCCAGCCGCACCAATCGCGACGGACAGCCCTGGGGCTATGGGGTGTACGACCCGGATCAGTATCGCGATGCCGACGGTGCCGCCGGTCCCGTGCTCCGCTTCATGCATGCCCGGATCGAAAAGATGCTCGGGGAGCTCGATGGCCTGCGCATCGATCACCCGCATGGTCTGGTGTGCCCCTGGGTGTACCGCGCCGATGATCCCGATCCCTATCACGCGGTGCAGCATGGCGCGCGCCTGTTCTCATCGCCAAAACTGCCCGATCATCCGACCCTTGCCCGTTATGCGCTCGTCGGGGTGGAGCAGTTGAACCAGTCTGTTCCCCGCTACGCGGACGAATGGGTGCGTTGGCTGCGGCCGGATCAGGTCGAGCGTTACGCGCTGTTGCTGGAGACGGTGGTGAAGGTGGTTCGGGAACATGGCGGCTCGAGCGCGGACATCCCCTGCGAGGTGCTGAGCACATTGCCTCATCCGGTGGCGACTGTCATCGGTCGCCTGGGCTTGGGTCGGTTTCGGGTGACGCAGAAGGCGGACCTCCGCAACCGTGACGACGTCTATCGCAGCGAGAACGCCGAGGCCCGGGACTGGATCATGGTCGGGACTCACGACACGCCGTCGCTCTGGCATCTGGCCCGCCAGTGGATGGAGGGCGGTGAGCGGGCCCGGCAGGAGGCGGAGGATCTTGCCGCGCGACTCGTCCCGCCGCCGGAACGGGAGCGCTTCGCGCGCGAATTGGCGGGGAATCGCAACAAGCTGGTGCACGCCAAGTGGGCGGATGTGTTCGCCAGCCCGGCAGAACAGGTCATGGTGTTCTTCGCCGATCTGCTCGGCCAGGAGCAGACCTACAACCGGGCCGGTTTCGTCGATGCCGAAAACTGGACCCTGCGGGTGCCGCGCGACTACGCGACGGCCTTCCCGCGTAAGGTGGCCCGGGGGGAGGCCCTGGACCTGCACTGCGTACTGGCCCTGGCGCTGCAGGCGCAGGGCCACGATTTCGCGCACGTGCACCGCGAACTGATCCAGCGTCTGCGCCAACGGGCTGGTCGGTGGTGGACCGGGTGATGGCATCGTTGGCGATGCGCGTGCGCCGACCGGCCCGCGGGTTCGAGGTCCGGTAGTGCAGGGAAGATCCCTGCTCGAGGTCACCCTTTCCGGAGGCGCCATGATATGAGTGCCCAGACCATCGACCAACTCCTCTCTTCCCGTTCCGTATCCGAGGACCAGACGGCGATCGTCGTGATGAGCCGCGACGCCTCCGACGCCACCTCGCGGGCGGCCCTTTTCGAACGTGCGGGCCGCCTGGCGGCTGGTTTGCGGGAAGCCGGGCTGGGCCGTGGTGACCGGATCATGATCCTCGCCCCGAACAGTGCCGATTGGGTGGTCTCCGCGCTCGGCGTGATGAATGCCGGGTGTGCGCTGGTGCCGCTGGACACCCAGATGCCGCGCGAGGATCTGGAACATGCCCTTTCCGATTCCAAACCGCGCTACGTCTTTACGACGTCCAGGCTTGAAGACCGCCTTCCGGGCGATACGGGCGATGTGCAAATCTACCTCCTCGACGTCGAGTCCGATGATTCAAGGGCCTGGGAAGGCCTCCTGAAGGAAGAGCCGGCGTCACCGGTCGCGGAATCGGACGATATCGCGGCCATCTTCTACACCTCCGGGACCACGGGGCCGCCGAAGGGCGTGCCACTGTCACACCGGAACCTGAGCAGCAACGTGGAGGCATTGTGCGAGCAGGAGCTCGCGGATGACCGCGACCGGGTGCTCGTCCCGCTGCCGTTCCATCACGTGTACCCCTTCACGGTCGGCATCCTGATTCCGATGACCATCGGCGCGCCGATCATCGTGCCCTTCTCGCTGGTGGGGCCGCAGATCGTGCGGGCGCTGCAGGAAGGCGAAGCGACCGTGATGCTGGGAGTGCCCCGGCTGTACGAGGCGATATGGAAGGCACTGGAGGACAGGGTCTCGACTCGCGGCCGAATTCCCACGCTGCTGTTCCGGCAGACACTCGGCGTCTCGGAGCTTGCGCGCCGCCGGCTCGGGCTGCGCCTCGGCCGGAGACTGTTCAAGGGCCTGCACAAGCGCCTGGCCCCGCGCCTGCGCCTGGTGGTTGCGGGTGGGGCCGCGCTGGATCCCGACCTCGGGCGCAACCTGCTCGCGCTGGGTTGGGAAGTCGGCACCGGCTACGGTCTCAGCGAGACCTCTCCGATACTCACCTACAATCCGCCGGACCGCCTGAAGCTCGAGGCCGCGGGCCTCCCCCTGCCCGGGGTCGAACTCGCAATCGACGACTCGGATTCCCAGGACGGGCGGGGCGAGGTGATGGTCCGGGGGCCGAGCGTCTTCGCAGGCTATCTGAATCTGCCCGAGAAGAACGAAGAGGACTTCGAGGAGGGTGACTGGTTCCGCACCGGCGACACGGGTGAGATCGACGAGGACGGCTACCTGTACCTGCACGGCCGTGAATCCTCGATGATCCTGCTCTCAGGGGGCGAGAACGTGGATCCGGAACGCGTGGAGGACACCCTGCAGGCGATCGACGAGGTGCGGGAGATTGGCGTCCTCGAACACGGGGACCGTCTCGCCGCGGTCGTGGTGCCGGAGTCGGACCTGTTGCGGGAGGTGACTGGCGAGGACCTCGAGAAGCGGATCAAGGAGGTGGTGAAGAAGGCGGCGAAGGAGCTGCCGAGTCACCACCGACCGGGTGAGCTGCGCATCGCCCTCGACCCGTTGCCCCGCACCCGCCTTGGCAAGCTGCGGCGGCACAAGCTGGAAGAGCTATTCGAGCAGCTCGGGAAGGCAGACGCGGTATCTGAGGCACGGCCCGAGCCGGTACCCCCGGAGTCGATGGCGCCCGAGGACCAGCAGCTGCTGTCGGATCCGGGAGCGGAGCAGACCTGGAACTACCTCGCCGAGCGTTTCAACGATCTCCGCCTCACCCCGGACACCAGCCTCGCCGACGATCTGGGGATCGATTCGCTCAGTTGGGTGGACCTGACCCTTGCGCTGCAGGATCGTGCGGGTATCGCCCTCGACGACTCGGCCATCGAGCGGGTCGAGATGGTGCGAGACCTCCTGCAGGAGGCGGCCGGGGCCTCCGGGGCCAGGGAGGGGCGGGGCGAACTGAAGAAGCAGCTCAAGGATCCGGAATCGATGCTCGACGAGGACCAGCGAAGGGGCCTGGAACCCCCCGGCCCGACTCGCCGCGTCTTCGGTTGGCTGCTGCTGGGCCCTGCGCGGCTGCTCTCGCGCCTGTTGATGCGCGTCGAGGTGCGGGGCAGTCTTCCGGACCATGGCCCGTGCATCATCGCGCCCCGTCACCTGAGCTTCGTGGATCCGCTGGCGCTGTTGCCTGCCCTGAAAAGGCAGGATCTGGAGTCGCTGTACTGGGCCGGTCTGGAGGACTATCTCTTCTCCAACCGGATCTCCCGGGCCTTCAGCCGGACCGCGCGCATCCTGCCGATCGACCCCGGCGCGGCGCCACGCAGGAGTCTCGCGCTGGCCGCAGCCTGTGTGGCGCGCGGCCACGGGCTGATCTGGTTTCCGGAAGGGGAGCGTTCTCCGGACGGCACGCTTCAGCGCCTGCGGCCCGGCATCGGCCTGGTTCTCGCGGCGCAGCCGGTGCCGGTAGTGCCGGTGTGGATCGACGGCACACGCGAGGTGATGGCGCCGGGGCAGCGCTTCCCCCGTTTCGGCAAAAGGGTGCGCGTGATGGTCGGTGATCCGGTCTCCCCCGAGACCTACGGCAGCGAGGAGCGCGAGATCGTGAAGGCCCTGCAGTCGGCGCTGGAGGATCTGGGCGAGCCATCGGAGTCGGGAGCTTAGCGTGAAAGCCGCGCATTGCTCCCCTCTCCCGCTTGCGGGAGAGGGGCCGGGGGTGAGGGCCGGGGCTAGCGCCGCACCCCCACCCCAACCCTCCCCCGCAAGCGGGGGAGGGGGCCTTCATCGTCCCGTTCGGCACCCGGGGACCGCCACACACGACAGGAGGACGTGAATCATGAGCGACAAACCCTGGATTCTTCGACTATCGGCGCTGAACCAGAACGACTCGGATGACGTCGGGGGCAAGAATGCAAGCCTCGGCGAGATGATCGCGACCCTCGCGGCACAGGGCATCCGCGTGCCGGGG
>JAGTVE010000164.1 GCA_018224485.1 Thioalkalivibrio sp.
CATCGACGATCATGCACGCGAAGCCCCCGCAATCCGCCTGCACGCGGCAACTGGTCGCGGTGCCCGACAGCGTGGGAACCCGACGACGGGTGTCCCGCTGGATCCGGGACCTGGCGGCCCGGTCCAGTGTCGCGTGGCTGGGCGGCGGGGTGCCGTCCGGGGTGCCGGCGATTTCGCCGGCCCAGGCCGCGCACTGGCTGGGCAGGGAGTACGACGCCCTGGTCTTCGAGGCCGGCGCCGATTTCCATCCGGATGCACTCGCGATCGCCGCGGGCCTGCTGCGCGGTGGTGGAGTGCTGCTGCTGATCGTCATGCAGGCCGGTTCCGGCCCGTTCGCCCGGCGTTTCCAGCGGTTTCTGACAGAATCGACAGTGCACTGGGCGGTTTCGGGATCGGCACTGCCCGCGCCTCTGCCGGTGCGGTCCGAGAAGCGGCTTCGCCTGAGTCCCGGGCAGGGGCGAGCGTTCAGGGAGATGCTGCCGCTGCCGGAGCAGCCGGGACCGCTCAGCCTGGTGCTTACCGCACCGCGCGGGCGCGGCAAGTCCACGCTGCTCGGGGTCGTGCTCCGCCAGTGGCGCGCGGAGGGCGTGAGGAACGTTCGCGTCACCGCGCACAGCCCTGCGTCCATCGGGGCCCTGCTGCGGGCGCTGAACCCGGAGTCCGGAACCGGGGCGCGGGGACGGCTTCCCGACGCCGGCGTCTACACTGCTCCCGACACGCTGCTGACGGGCGATGTGCGGCCAGGCGTGCTGGTCGTGGACGAGGCTGCGGCACTACCGGTACACGTGCTGCTGGCGCTGGCCGCCCTTGTGCCCCGAACCGTCTTCTCGACGACCACCACCGGCTTCGAGGGCAGCGGACGCGGCTTCCGCCTGCGCTTTCTTGAGGCCCTGCGCCGCCGCGGACACCCGCTGCAGGAACTGCGCCTCCGGGTGCCTGTGCGCTGGGCCGCCGGCGACCCGCTCGAGGACTGGATCAACCGTCTCTTCCTGCTCGACGCGGAGGTGCCGGCCTTGCCGGCCGGGATCGGGGCCGCCACTGCGGGGGCCGGGCGCCGGATCCGCTGGCTCTCCGGGGAGCGGCTTGCCCGCGACGAGGCCGGTCTCGCGGACGTCGTCGGTCTGCTGTCCGATGCCCACTACCGCACGCGTCCGTCCGATCTGAGGCGCTGGCTCGACGATCCGGCCCTGTCGATCGGTCTCCAGCATGGCCCCGGGCGCGTCCTTGTCGGCGTCGTGCTGCTGCTGGAGGAGCCGGGGCTCGAGCCGGAACTGGCCCGTTCGGTGTGGGCCGGGGAGCGCCGGCCGGCCGGACGCTTCGTGCCCGCGGTGCTGGCCGCGCACGGGGCGTTCCGGGCTGCAGGCCGAGCCGCATTGCGGATTGTGCGGATCGCGGTGCACCCGCGGCTGCAGCGCAGGGGCATCGGCCATGGCATGCTGCGTGCTGCCGAGCGCCATGGGCGGCGCCGTGGTTTTGCACTCCTCGGCGCGAGCTTCGGCGCGGACGCGGGGCTCCTCGGCTTCTGGGAGGCAACGGGGTACATGCCGCTACGGGTCGGCTTTCGCCGGGAGGGGATCAGCGGTCTGCACGCGGCCGTTGTGCTTCGGCCGCTGGAGCCCGACGCGGCGGCGGAGATCGCGCGCTTGCGCGCGATGATCGCACGGGACTGGCCGATATGGCGCGCCGGTCCGCTGCGGACGCTGGAGCGGGATGTCGCCGTTTCGGTGCTGCGGTCGCTGCCGCCGCCGGCGACACCTGATCCGGCAGCGGACCTCCAGGAGGTCCGCGCATTCGCCTGCCGGGAGCGCCCCTTCGAGCCTGCGCTGCCCGCGCTGCGACGTTGGTTGCAGGACCGGCCGGCCGTCGTGCGGGCAGTGTCAGCGGAAGACCGTGTGCTGCTGGAGGCCGCGGTCATGGGCTTGGAGGACTGGCCACGGCTGTGCGCGCGCTCCGGCGAGTCCGGGCGCAACGGCGTGATCCGTGCCCTGCGGCGGGCGCTGCGTATCGCACTGGGTGATGATGACTGAACCGGCGTGGAAGCAAATGGCGGCGGCGAGCGGGTCCGGTCTCCCGGGCTCAGTCCTTAGCGGACTCCAGGAACTCCCAGCGGTGATAGGCCTCGGCCAGCTCCGTGTCCACGGCCTCCAGCTCGCGCTGCAGGTCACGGCGACGGTCCGCCGGCCCATGGAAGAGGTCGGGATCCGACAGCTCGGCCGCGAGGCTCTCGCGCCGTGCCTCGAGGGCCTCGATGCGCCCCGGCAGCTGTTCGAGCTCGCGCGCGTCCCGGTAGGACAGCTTGCGCACCGCCGGCGCCGCCTTTGGCGCTGCTGGTGACGCGGGGGTCTTCTTCGGCTCCAGGCGGACAGCGGGCGGCTCCGTGCCCTCGATGCCGGTCTCGAGCAGCGGCGCGGTGACCCGCTGGGGCAGGTCGGACCAGCCGCCGACGAATTCCTCGGCACCCCCCCGGCCATCCAGCACCAGCGTGCTGGTCACCACGTTGTCCAGGAAGGCGCGATCGTGGCTGACGACGATCACCGTGCCGGTGTACTCGATCAGCAGTGTCTCCAGCAGTTCCAGGGTCTCGACGTCGAGGTCGTTGGTGGGCTCATCGAGGATCAGCAGGTTCGCCGGGCGCAGGAAGAGCCTCGCGAGCAGCAGGCGGTTGCGTTCGCCGCCCGACAGCGCCGATACCGGCTGGCGCGAACGCGCCGGCGGGAACAGGAAGTCCTCGAGATAGCTCAGCACGTGGCGCGTGGTACCGTTCACCGTGACCCGGTCGCGGCCCTCGCCTACCGCATCCTGGACCGTTGCGCCCTCGTCCAGCTGCGCCCGGGTCTGATCGAAATAGGCGATTTCCAGCTGCGTTCCCAGCGTCACCTTGCCGGACAGCGGCGGCAGTTCGCCGATCAGCCCGCGCAGCAGAGTGGTCTTGCCGGCACCGTTCGGGCCAACGATGCCGAGACGGTCGCCCCGCTGCAGCAGCAGGTCGAGGGCGCGGACCACGATCCTGTCCGGGTAGCCGAAGCTGGCCTGCTCGGCCTCGATCACGCGCTTCCCGGAGCGTTGCTCGGGGCTCAGCGCGAGCCGGACCTGGCCCTGGCGCTCGCGGCGCTCGGTGCGTTGCCGCCGGAGTTGCTCCAGGGCCCGCACGCGGCCCTCGTTGCGGGTCCGCCGCGCCTTGATCCCCTGCCGGACCCAGGTCTCCTCGCGGGCCAGCTTGCGGTCGAACTCTGCGTTCTGCCGGGTCTCGGTCTCCAGGCGCTCCGCCTGACGCTGCCGGAAGGCCTCCAGGCTCGGCGGGTGCTCGTGCAGCCGCCCGCGATCCAGCTCCAGGATGCGGGTTGCGAGTCGTTCCATGAAGCTGCGGTCGTGGGTGATGAAGACCACGGTCATCGAAGCCGTCGTGAGCAGGTTCTCCAGCCAGCCGATCGCGGCGATATCGAGGTGGTTGGTGGGTTCGTCGAGCAGCAACAGCTCGGGTTCCCGCACCAGCGCTCGGGCCAGCCACACCCGCCGGCGCAGTCCGCCGGAGAGTTCCGCGAAGGGCTGATCCGCGGGCAGCTCGAAGCGGGACAGCGTGGTCTCGACGCGGTTCTGCAGCGACCAGCCATCGACCGCGTCCAGCTCGGCCTGCACCCTGCCCATCGCCGTGAGCGCCTCCGCGTCGCCCGCGGAGGCCTCGAGACTCAGGTGATGGAAGCGTTCCAGCAGCAGGCCGGTCTCGCCCAGGCCCTCCGCGACCACGTCGAAGATGCTCCCGTGCACATCCTCGGGCAGCTCTTGGCTCAAGAGGGCGGTGACCAGCCCGTCGCGCCGGGTGATCTCCCCGGAATCCGGCTGGATCCGGCCGGCCAGGATCTTCAGCAGCGTGGACTTGCCCTCGCCGTTACGGCCGGCGATGCACACCCGCTCACCGGGCTCGAGGCTGAGATCGACGCCGTCCAGCAGTTCCGCCATGCCAAAGGCCAGACGAATGCCCCTCAGGGTCAGCAAGGCCATCGGTCAGGCCTCGGGCATGCGCCAGGCGCTGAAGGCGCCGGCGAGGCTGAACAGCGCCAGCACGAAGATTGCGAACTCGGTGCCGGCCAGTTGCGCGACCAGTCCGAACAGCCCGCCGACCAGCAGCAGGACCCCGATCACCGTGTTGCTGACCGCGGTGAAGGCGGCTCGGGTCTCTGCGGTGGCCATGTCCACCAGGTAGGTCTTGCGCCCGAGACGCACCCCGGCGTGACTTACGCCGAGCACGAAGAACAGGGCCGCGTAGACCCATCCGTCGAAGTCCTGCGCACGGCCCGTCCAGCTGACGAGCGCCAGTCCGACCCCGAGTGCACCCGCGATCAGGCCGGAGGCGATCAGCACGCCGCGGGATGACCGATCGGAGTTCCGGCCCCAGAGCGGGGCGCTCAGCGCCGAGGCGAGCCCGGTCGCAAGGATCATCAGGCCCAGGGTTACGAAGCTGCCCGAGGTTGCCGATTCGGCCAGCAGGACGTAGAAGGGCAGCGCGAGGGCGGTGCTCATCAGCAGGGCCCGGGTCAGCACGAAGTGGCCGAAATTCCGGTCCCGCCACAGCAGGCTCATCGAGCGCAGGGCCTCGGCCAGTGCGTTGCCGCCGCCCTCTGTCGCTCCCGGTTGCTCGCGCAGACCGGCGAAGACCAGCGCCGAGAGCCACCAGACGCCTGCCGCCGCGACAAGCAGTGCCACGAAGACGCCGATGCCCGCGTCCTGCAGGTCCGCCAGCGTCAGGTACAGGCCCAGCGCCAGTGTTGCGAAACCCGCGGCGGAGGCCGCGTAGCCCATCACGGTGCCCCGCCGGGTCTTCGCGATGGTCTTGCCGAGCACGTCCTTCGAGGCCACCGAGTTCACGCCCCGTGACAGGGCGAAGAACGCGAGCAGGCCCAGGATCGCCCAGCCGGCGGCCGCGCCCTCCAGCGTCATCGCGGTCACCGCCATCAGCATCACTGCCACCCCCTGACCCACGCTCCCGGCCACCCAGAACCACTTGCGTACCGGCCGGCGGCGGATCGCGGCTGCGACAAACAGCTGCGGCATCAGCGAGCCGGATTCCCGGATCGGAACCAGGAAGCCGGCGAAGGCTGCGGGGGCCCCGAGTGCCCCGAGCAGCCAGGCCAGCACCAGCCGCGCCGACGCCAGTTCGTCACCGATCTTGCTCAGGGTGTTCGAGCCCAGATGCAGGAAGAAGTTGACCGGCTGTGCGTCGCAGGCGCTCTCCGGGATGTCCTTGCAGACGCGCGCGTCCTCGTCGCCCGCGATGGTTTCGTACAGGCCGAAGAGCGATCTCGGGGCGTTCTGGGATGGAGGTGTGGTCATGTCGAGTCCGGCGGGCGCTGGGTGCCGCCCGGTAATTTGCCTGTCAGCGGTTCCAGTCCAGCGGATCTTCGGGGTCGATCCCGGCACGGAAGGGTGTCCAACGCTCCGCGCCGGTTAGCTGATACACGTTGCCGATCCAGTTGTTCACCACGGCCAGCGCGCTGTCGTGCCAGGTGTTGTCGAGACGATCCACCAGCAGCGCCTCGGGCAGTGCCGGCGCGGGCGCCCGCCGTTCAAGTGCCTGCTGGACGCGTTCGCGGTGCTCGTCCAGGATCGCCGCCGCCTGCAGCGACAGGTAGTTCTCGGGCAGCGGCGGGAAGTCCTCGCGTTCGCCGTTCACGAAGTTCAGTACCTCACGCTTGTACTCCTTCAGCAGGCTGATGCTGTCGTACTCCGGATGTCCCTGGAAGAAGACCACCCGGAAGCCGTCCGGCGACACCGCGAGGTGCGCACCCGCGCGTCCGCTCTCCACGAGCACCCTGAGGCCATGACGTTCGAACTGCTCGCGCGAGACGTCGTTGAACCGCGAATGCGGGACGTTGAAACGCGTGTTCACGCCGGCCACCAGCGGATGCCCGCGGTCCACCACCTGGTGGTCGAACACACCCCACAGCTTGCTGCCGCGGTGTCGCCTGCGCTCGCCGTAGCGGGCCTGCATCACCGCGTGGGTGGCGAGGCACGAGCACAGGATGGAGGTCACGTTGTGCCAGGCCCAGTCCACGATCTCGGCCAGCGGCTCCCAGAACGGTTCCATTGCGAGGTCCGGCAGGGACACATTGGCGCCGGTGATGATCAGCGCGTCCAGGCCCTTCTGCTTGATGTCCTCGAAGTCTTCGTAGAACCGGTCGACATGGCTCTGACCGCCCGGCCCGCGCGGCAGCTGCGGCAACGTGAACGGGTGCATGTAGAACTGCGCGATCTGGTTGCTCTCCCCCACCAGGCGGAAGAACTGGCGCTCGGTCGCCGCCAGCGCGGCATCCGGCATCATGTTCAGCAGACCGATGTGCAGGGCCCGGATATCCTGGTGCAGCGCGTAATCCCGAGGCAAGACGGTGCCGCCCTCCTCGCGCAGCCGGGTGAAGGTGGGCAGCTCGGTGTGGGCAACCAGCGGCATCAGGCCGGCTCCTGTCGCGCGAGTGTGGACACGATCAGTTCGTCGAAATCCGTCGCGTCCCGGACCTCCAGAAGCTCACTGCTGAGGATGGTGTAGCCGCAATCGCGGGCGATGGCCTCGTAACGGGGCAGCCGCGTGCGGAAGAGGAGCGGGAACACCCAGCGCACGAAGTCGTCGGGATCAATCTGGGCCACATACTCGAGATCGCGCGAGGCCATGTAGTGCTGCAGCTGCTCATCGAGAAAATCTTCGCGGTAGTACAGCGGCTTGGGGTCCCTCTCCGCGCGCTTGATGAGTTCGCGCTGGTTCTGTTCGGTGGCCCGGATGTAGATGATCAGCGTGTGCCGGGCCAGGGTCTCCATCACCTCCGGCGAGTCGAGCTCGCTGGCCGACCCGCCGGCGTCGTTGATGAAATGAGGGTAGCCGAACAGGAGCTCGGCCTTGCGGATGAAATCCGGCACATCGAGCATCGCCTGCACCTCCGCCTCGTGGTGCAGGGCCTGGCGGCGCTTGAATTCGGTCAGCGACAGGCCGCCAAGCTCGGGATTGCCGAGCTTGCCGAGGAAGCTCGACACCGGCTGCAGATTGTCGACGGTGATGTTGTTGATGATCTGGATGGAGTCGGTACGCAGGAGCGTGCGCAGGAACGGAACCTGCATCGCCTGTGCCTTGATGTTGTCCAGTATCGGTTCGCTGAGATAGCGCGTGCCGATGCGGTAATCGCCGGAATAATGGAACCAGTCCTCACGGCGCAGCATCGTCGACAGGTGCGTCTTGCCGACACCGGACATGCCGAGCAGGGTGATGCGCCGGTTGGGTAGCGCAAGGTATTCTTCAGGGGTCAGCCGCATCCGGGGCTCCGCCTCAGCGGATCAGTCGGCTGACGGCCCGGAACTGCGGATCCGCGGCATCGTGCAGCCATTCAAACAGTACCGATTCGTGGTTGGTGATCACTGCGCCAGCGGCCCGCATGCGTTCGATGCCGTTCACCTTCAGCCGCGGGTTCCGGCTGCACACCGCGTCCTCGACCACAAACACGGCCTCGCCGCCGGCGAGTAGGTCCATCGTCGTCTGAAGCACGCAGACGTGGGCCTCGGTGCCGCATACGATCACATCCGAGCCGGTGATCCTGCGGCTCAGGTCTTCCGCCGCACAGCAGGAGAACGAGGTCTTTTCCGTGCGGCCGTCGGAGTCGTCCAGCAATGACTCGAGCGGCGGGGTCAACGGCCCGAGACCGCGCGGGTACTGCAGCGTCACCTCGACCGGGACGTCGAGCAGGCGCGCGGCCTCGACCAGCCGGCCGGCGTTGCGCTCGACGGCCGTGCGTTCCTCCTCCGGCATCGCCGCGAGCAGCCGCTCCTGCAGGTCGATCAGCAGCAGGCGCGAGTGCCTGCGCTCGCATAGCCGCGTGAGCCCGGCATCGGCAGCCTCCGGACTCAATGGCTCACTCCAGAAACTGGTTGATGTGTTGCAGGTCGGAGACCGCCAGGCTCCCGATCGCGCGTTGCAGGCGCAGGGTATCGAGCAGGTAGCCGTAACGGGCCTCGGCGTAGTCGCGCTCGGCCCGGAAGACCTCGCGCAGCGCGAGCAGCACATCCACCTGCGTGCGCGTGCCCACCTCGAAACCCGCCTGGGCGGACTCGAAGGCCGCCTGGGTGGACTCCAGCGCCTGCGCCAGTGCGCGGGCCCGCGAGCCGTTCGCGACCACCGACAGGTAACTGCTGCGGGTGTTCTGAACCGTCCTGCGTTCCGTGAGCACCAGCGTCTCCTGGGCGGCCTCGAATTGCTCGCGCGCCTCCCGGGTGAGTGCGCTGACACGCCCGCCGGTGTACAGCGGGATGTCCAGGCGCAGGCCGATGTTGGCGTCCGTGCGATCGATGAACTGCTGGCTGTCGCCCGTGTCGGAAAAGCCGGTGTCCCTGACGGACGCCCCGATGCCGACCGTGGGCAGGCCCTCGGCGCGCTGGCGTGCGATCTGTTCACGCGCGGTCTCGGTGGCCAGGCGCTGCGCACGGAGTTCCTGATTTGCCTGCAGCGCCGCCTCCACCCAGTCCTGCGGATCCTCCGGATCCGGATTCGCCATGTCGAGCATCTCGCCCAGCGCCGCCAGCCGCTCGTAATACCGGTCGGTGATCACCGCCAGCGCTTCCTCCGCCAGGTTCAGCGCGTTCTCCGCGGCAATCTCCTCGGCGACGGCGATGTCGAACTGGGCCTGCGCCTCCGTCACGTCCGTGATCGCGATCAGGCCGACCTCGAAGCGTCGCTGGGTCTGTTCCAGCTGACGGCTGATCGCCTCGCGCTCGGCGCGACGGAACTCCAGGGTCTCCTGGGCGACCAGCAACCCGAAGTAGGCCTCCGACACCCGCAGGATCAGGTCCTGCCGGGCGGCGTCGAGGTTGGCCGCCGCCTGGTCGATCCGCAGATCCGCCTGCCGCAGATCGATGGTGTTGCGCCGGTCGAACACGCTCTGGTTCAGGTTCAGGCCGATCTCGCGGCGGCTGCCGTCGATGCTCGGTGCTGCTTCGGGATCCGAGTAGAAGGCCCCGAGCTCGGCATCCGCCGAAACCTGGGGAAGGATGGCTGACCGGGCGAGGGGGCGCGCCTCCAGCACCGCCCGGTATTCCGCTTCCGCGGCTCGGAGTTCGGCATCCTGCTGCTGGGCCCGCTCGAAGACCTGCATGAGGTCTTCGGACTGGGCGGGCACGGTCCAGAGAGCGCAGGCAAGGGTGGCGGCGCTGAGTGCGCGAAGCATCTTCATGGCATCGATTCCGGGGGATTCAGACTCCCTAATGCTAGCAGAGCGGCGCGCTGAAAGGGCGGTGCGGCGTGCCCGGGGCCACTGGCCCGTGGCGGGGCGGCAGCCGTCGCTCAGAAGACGAAGGCGGGCTTGCGCTCGAAGCCGAGCAGCGGCTTGAGGCTGGTCTCGAAGAGCTTCTCCGTGCGGTAGCTGTCCTCAGCGACCCGGATCACCAGCAGCGCCTCCATCACCGGGGGCGCGCCGACCACCACGAACAGGCGTCCGCCGAGACTGAGGTAAGGCTGCAGGAACGGGTCGTACTCCGCCATCGCGCCATTCACACTGATCACGTCGTAGCGGTTGCCGGGGGGCGTCCACTCCGGAGTCACCGTGGCCGTGCGTAGCTGTGCGTTCCTGATGCCAAGGCCGTCCAGACGGGTGCGGGCCGCGAGGCGGAAGTCGTCCACGCGCTCCACGCTGTCCACATGCGCCGCCAGCCCTGCCAGGCAGGCGGTGACGTAGCCGGAGCCGGTCCCGATCTCCAACGCTCGGTCGCTTCGGGTCGGCGCAAGCGCCTGCAGCAGCCGCCCCACCACCTTCGGGGCCAGCATGAACTCGCCATTGCCCAGCGGGATCTCGGTGTCGGCGTAGGCGAGACCCTCCCGTCCCCTGGGCACGAAGCGTTCCCGCGGCAGGGCCTCCATCACGTCCAGCACCCGCATGTCCAGCACATCCCAGGGGCGCACCTGCTGCTCCACCATGTTGTTGCGCGCCAGGCTGTAATCCATGCACTCGTCCTCGGCTTCAGGGTGTAAACCCTCGGAGGGTACGGCCAGCTCACCCGGGAGGCAAGTTGCAGCGGCCGCGTGTGCCCGAGGACCGGCCGCCGACGGCCGGATGGGTCAGGAATCCATCCCGTTCCCGGAGTGCTGCAGACCGAGGGCCGCCACCGCGCGGATCCGCTCGCGCCGCAATGCCTCGCCCAGGGACGCGCCGCGCAGGCCGGCGTCGAGCAGGGGTTGCGGTGACACGTCCATGACCGCCTCGGCGGC
>JAGTVE010000165.1 GCA_018224485.1 Thioalkalivibrio sp.
GTTCCGTCCGCGCTGTCGGCCCAGCAGTTCCAGGCAGCGGCGCAGGCAGGAGAGCATTCCCAGCGCGAGGATGTCGATCTTCAGCAGCCCCAGTGCGTCGAGGTCGTCCTTATCCCACTGGATCACGGTGCGCTCCGCCATTGCCGCGTTCTCGATCGGCACGAGTTCGTCCAGCCGCCCGGCGGCAATCACAAAGCCACCGGTATGCTGCGAGAGATGACGGGGAAAGCCGCGCAGCATCTGCGCCAGCACCTGCCACTGCCGGGCCAGTGGCCCGTCAGGGTCCAGCCCCACCTCCTGCAGGCGCTCGCGCGGGATACCCTCGTCCCACCAGGCCATGTTCGCGGTCAGGGCGTCGATGCGGGCGCGGCTCACGCCCAGTGCCCGGCCCACGTCGCGCAGTGCGCTGCGGCGCCGGTAGCGGATCACGGTGGCGGTCAGCGCGGTGCGTTCGCGCCCGTAGCGCCGGTAGATGTACTGGATCACCTCCTCGCGCCTCTCGTGTTCGAAGTCGACGTCGATATCCGGCGGCTCGTTGCGCTCGCGCGAGATGAAGCGCTCGAACAGCATGCTGGAACGCGCCGGGTCCACCGCGGTGATGCCGAGCGCGTAGCAGACTGCCGAGTTCGCGGCCGAGCCCCGGCCCTGGCACAGGATGCCCCGTTCGCGGGCGAAACGGACGATGTCGTACACGGTCAGGAAGTAGGGCTCGTAGTTGAGGTCGGCGATGATCGCGAGTTCGTGTTCGATCTGCGCGCGGACCTTTCCCGGCGTCCCTTCCGGCCAGCGCCCGCGGCAGCCCTGTTCGACCAGCCGGCGCAGCCAGGGCCCCGGCCGCTCGTCGGCCGGGATCGCATCGACGGGGTATTCGTAGCGGACCTCGTCCATCCGGAAGCGGCAGTGTCCGGCCACCTGCAGGGTCTCGGCCAGCCAGGCGGCAGGGTACAGCCGGGCGAGTTCCCCGCGGGGGCGCAGACAGTGCTCCCCGTTCGGAAACAGCGCCGGCGCGGCCTCCGCCACAGGCCGTTTCAGCCGCAGCGCGGTCAGCACGTCCTGCAAGGCCCGGCGGCCGCGCACGTGCATCACTATGTCCCCGCAGGCGACGACCGGTATCCCGGTGGCCGCATTCAGTGCCGCAGCCCGTTCCCGCAGCGCCGCGTCGTCGGGGCTGCGCTCGAGCGTAACCGCAAGGTGCAACCGCTCCACCGGGACCACCCGGCGCAGCCACTGTGCCCAATGGCGATCGTGCACCGCGCCCCCTATCCAATCCCCCCCCGAATCCATTCCCCCCGACGCGTGCGGTGGCTCCGTCCCTCCGGGCGCCTGCGTCCCGGTTTCGGGTTCGATGTGCCACAGCACCTCGCAGTCGGGCAGGTCGGCCGACGCCGTCCGCAGCAGGTCCTCCGACCCGATACGATAGTGTCCCTTGCTCGCAGCCCGGCGGGCGTGGGTGATCAGCCGACACAGGGTGCGATAGCCATTCAGGGAACGGGCCAGCAGGGTCAGGCGCGGTCCGTCGTGCAGGCGCAGGACCGTGCCGACGATCAGGTGCAGGCCGGTGGACCCGGCCGCCTCGTGCGCACGCACCACGCCCGCGAGCGAACACTCGTCGGTGAGCGCGAGCGCGCGGTAGCCCAGTGCCGCCGCCCGTTCCACCAGTTCCGCCGGGTGCGAGGCGCCACGCAGGAAGCTGAAGTTGCTGCAGCAGGCCAGTTCGGCATAGCCGGGAGGGGTGTCGTCCGTTGGCTGCATATACTGTTCATATAAACAGTATATGGTCGTTCCCGCAACCTCAACGAGCGAGGGCGAGCCGCGGGATGGCATCGAGCGCATTCACCCTCAGCCGTCACCCTGGCGCCAGTCGGCGTCGAGCGGATGGATGCCGGGATCGAACTGCCACGCATCCGGGCCGGGCGCGCGGTTCGTCAGGTCACGCAGCTGTTCCAGGAAGCGTTCCCTCGGGATCTCGCGGGCCCCCATCGCCAGCATGTGCGGAGTGGGCGTCTGGCTGTCGATCAGTGGCCATTCCCAGGCCACGAGATGACGGCACAGCCAGGCGAGGCCCACCTTCGAGGCGTCCCTGACCCGGGAGAACATGGATTCGCCGCAGAACAGCCGTCCCACCGCCACGCCGTACAGACCACCGACCAGTTCACCGTGCCGCCAGACCTCCACGGAGTGGGCGTGCCCGGCCTGGTGCAGCCTCAGGTACGCGTGGCGCATCTCCACCGTGATCCAGGTCCCCGAGGCCCCAGGCCGCGGTGCCGCACAGGCCCTCACCACCGCCTCGAAACTCCGGTCGAAGCTGATCCCGAAGCCGCCGTTACGGATCGATTTCCTGAGACTGCGCGGGATGCGCAGCGCCGCCGGGTCCAGCACGGTGCGCGGGTCGGGGCTCCACCAGAGGATGGGCTGTCCCGGTTCGTACCAGGGGAAGATGCCCTGCCGGTAGGCACGCAGCAGGCGCGCGAGCGACAGGTCGCCGCCCGCGGCGAGGAGGCCATTGGGTTCCAGCCACGCCTGCGAGGGTGAAGGAAAGGGCTCTCCCACCAGGCCGGCGTGCAGCCAGGTGATCATCGGGCGCGCGGGGCCGCTCATCGCCGGTCGGCTGGGACGGGAACGGGTTCGCGCAGGCGGAACGCAAGGATCATGGCCGGCACCCCTCAGTCTTCCTGACGGTAGGGCGAGTGCTGCATCAGCTGCTGGCACTGCGCCTGCATCATCTGGCTCTCGCGCAGGCAGAAATCCTGCACCGATGTCGTGAAGCCCGGGGTCAGTACGGCGTGGGCCGAGGCGGTGGGCACGGGCAGGAATCCGCGCGGGATCTTGTGCTCACCCTGGGCGCCCGGCTCGAAGCGTGCCAACCCCTCGTTGATGCAGTACTCGATGCCCTGATAGTAGCAGGTCTCGAAGTGCAGGTCGGGGAGCTCCAGGCTGGAGCCCCAGAAGCGTCCGTAGAGGGTGTCGTGGCTCCGGTAGCACAGGGCCGCGGCGATGGTCTCGGATTCCCGGCATGCCTCGAACAGCACCACCTGGGGTCCCAGCGCGGCGGCGGTCCCGGAAAAGAAGTCCTCGGACAGCGTCGGTATCCCCATGTGCCGCTCGAAGGTGTCCTGATAGAAGCGGTGGAACCGGGCCCAGTCCTCAGCACTGGCGCTGGCCCCCGTCAGGACGCGGAACTCGATGCCCTGTTCCCGGACCCGCCGCCGCTCCCGCTTCACGTTCTTGCGTTTCTTGGAGCTCAGGGCCGCGAGGAAGGCGTCGAAGTCCGTGTAGTCCCGGTTGTGCCAGTGGTACTGGCAGCCCATCCGCCGCATCAGCCCCGATTCTGCGGCCAGTGCCGCCTCGGGTTCCGGGGGGAACAGCACGTGCACCCCGGACGCGCCGAGCTCCTCGCCCCGGGCGATCGCTGCGTCGAGCAGGTGGCGCTGGAGCTCCGTCGGGTCGGCGGCGTCGGGATGGACCAGCAGGCGCGGGCCGGTAGCCGGGGTATACGGTATGCTGATCACCAGCTTGGGGTAGTAGGGCTGGCCGTGACGCTCCCAGGCCGCCTGCCAGGCCCAGTCGAAGACGAATTCGCCGTAGTTGTTCGTCTTCGCGTAACAGGGGGCTGCTGCGACGAGCGAATCGTCGCGGTACAGCAGCACGTGCTGCGGGAACCAGCCGTAGCGCCTGCCCAGGCAGCCGTGGCGCTCCAGTCCCTCGAGGAAGGCGTGCCGGAGGAAGGGCTCGCGTCCGGCCGTCAGCGCATCCCAGGCCCCGGGCTCGACCGCATCGAGACCATCGCGGATCTCGACCCGAAGGCTCGTGTGTTCTGGTGTGCCGGTCACGCGGTGCTCCGGCCTTCCGGCGCCGCAGCCAGCCGAAAGGCGCGTCTCCGCCGCCTCAGAGATGTTCCTCCAGGAACCGCTCCGCGTCCAGCGCGGCCATGCAGCCGGTTCCGGCCGAGGTCACGGCCTGGCGGTAGATCTGGTCCATCACGTCGCCACAGGCGAAGATACCGGGCACACTGGTCGCCGTCGCATTGCCCTGGAGTCCGCTCTGGACCCGGATGTAGCCGCTCTCCATGTCCAGCTGGCCCTCGAAGATGCCGGTGTTGGGCTTGTGGCCGATTGCGATGAAGACACCGGTGAGCCCCAGGTCCTTCGTATCACCGGTCTCCACGTGCCGCAGCCGGACACCAGTGACGCCGGTCTGGTCGCCGAGCACCTCGTCCAGCACGTGCTTCCACTCGATCCTGACCTTTCCGGCCTCTTCCTTTTCGAACAGGTGGCTCTGCAGAATCTTCTCCGCGCGCAGGGCGTCGCGCCGGTGGACGAGGGTCACACGGTCGGCGATGTTGGACAGGTACAGCGCCTCCTCGACCGCGGTGTTGCCACCGCCGATCACCGCGACCTCCTGGCCACGGTAGAAGAAGCCGTCGCAGGTCGCGCAGGCGGAGACACCCTTGCCCTTGAAGGCCTCTTCGGACTCCAGCCCGAGGTACATCGCGGTCGCCCCCGTCGCGATGATCAGCGCATCGGCGGTGTAGGAACCGCTGTCGCCGATCAGCCGGAACGGCCGTGAGCCGAGTTCCGCGGTGTGGACATGATCGAAGATCACCTCCGTCGCGAAGCGCTCCGCGTGCTTCTGCATGCGCTGCATCAGGTCCGGCCCCTGCAGGCCCTCGATGTCTCCCGGCCAGTTGTCGACGTCGGTGGTTGTCGTCAGCTGTCCGCCCTGCTCGAGACCCGTGATCACCACCGGGTTCAGGTTGGCCCGGGCGGCATAGATCGCCGCCGTCCAGCCGGCCGGACCCGAGCCCAGAATCAGCAGACGGCAGTGCTTGGTGTCGGTCATCAACAGTTCTCCGTGCAGGTTTCGTA
>JAGTVE010000166.1 GCA_018224485.1 Thioalkalivibrio sp.
CGGGCATGAAGCGGTGGCCATCGACGTCGCGCAGGACGCCGCCGTCGCCCCGGCAGCCCTCGGTGGTCAGGATGCCCGCGGTGATGATCGCAGTCGGATGAAACTGCACCGCCTCCATGTTGCCCAGTGGCGCGACCCCGGTTTCCAGCGCCAGCGCGATTCCCGTTCCCTCGCAGATGATCGCGTTGGTGGAGACCTTGTAGATGCGTCCATAGCCGCCGGTCGCGATCGTCGTGGCCCTGGCCAGATAGGCGGTGAGCTCGCCCGTGATCAGGTCCCGCACCACCGCACCGTGACAGCGCCCGCCATCATGGATCAAGGCCAGGGCCTCCTGCCGCTCCAGCACCGGTATCCCGTGGGCGATGGTCTGGTCGCCGAGGGCATAGAGCATCGTGTGTCCGGTACCATCCGAGGTGTAGCAGGTGCGCCACTTCTTGGTGCCGCCGAAGTCCCGCGCGGTAATCAACCCGTGGGCATCGTCGTTCTCGGTGATGGTGATCTTCTGTGCGTTGACCACGGACTCGCGGTCGCCGCGCGCCACGCGGCTCCAGGGCACACCCCAGGCCGCGAGCTCGCGGACCGCCTTCGGTGCGGTATTCACGAACATGCGCACGACACGCTGGTCCGCGCCCCAGTCGCTGCCGCGCACGGTGTCCTCGAAGTGCACGTCCTCGTTGTCGCCCGCGCCCATCGCGCTGTTGCCGAGGCTGGCCTGCATACCGCCCTGGGCCGCGACCGAGTGCGACCGCTTTGCGGGAACGAGACTCAGGATCAGCGCGTCGAGTCCGCGCCGCTTCACGCCAACGGCCACGCGCAATCCCGCGAGACCGCCCCCGATCACCAGCACGTCCGTGTAGACGACCTTCATCGCATCACCCCCATGCGTCCGGCCTGTGGTGGCGATTCCTGCAGCCAAGTGGGTACGTAACGCTCGCCGTCCTGGTCCCGATGTTCGATGCCGATCTTCATGTAGGTTCCGAGCGAAGCGAAACCGAGCAGCAGGAAGAACACGATGAAGCCGCGCATCAGCCACTTCAGCCGCCGCCTTCCCGCCGCCGGGTCGCGTGCCGGGAGCCAGCCCCATTTCACCGCGACCCGGTAGGATCCCACCGCCGCGTGGACCACCGCGGTCGCCAGCAGCAGCACATACAGCGGCCACATCCATTCGCTGACCACGCGGTCGGAGGAGGCATACGGCCCGATGTTCGCGGGCTGCGAGATCATGGTGTACAGATGCACCGACACAAGGAAGAACAGCGCGAAACCCGTGTAGACCTGCGCCCACCACAGGCTCGTGTCCTCGTGGTGCATCAGCTTCTGGTGGTCCCGGTAGGCCCGGTACTGGCGGTAGCTGACCGGGATCTTGCGCACCGCGAGTACCGCGTGCAGCACGACCACAGCCAGAATGAACAGGGAGAACAGCGTGATGATGATCGGATAGGTTGTTCCGAAGACGTAATAGCCCTCGAAGAACATCGTCACCCGGTACATCGCGTCCTTACCCAGCAGGATCGACGCCTCGGCGAAGAGATGCACCCAGAGAAACAGCGCCAGGAACAGCCCGGACGCACTTTCCAGGAAATCCAGCCGGGCCGGCCAGAACCTGCCGCTGCGGCGCTTCGTCAAGGCCGCACCAACCGCAAGATCACTCGGAATGCCCATCAACCCACCTTTCCGCCTTCGGGAGGAATTACTAATGACGGGCCGGCAACGGACAGCCCGATCGCCCCATACTAGAAGCGGGCCCTGCCGACGGGTATTGATCCATGTCACTGGGGGTGGACCGGCGGCTGATCGCATCGGTCCGGCGAGACCCGGGGCACGCAAACGGCCCCCTCCGGCCTCCAGGGATCACACCGTGAAACGCCCCTCGCGCAGCATCTGGGCGTTCATGATCTCGAGTTCGCGCGCTCCGGACACGACGACCTCCGGATCCGGCACGAAGTCGAGCTGCGGGTCCAGGCGCTGATACGGGACCGAATTCAGGATCACCTTGATCGCGTTCAGCCGGGCCCTGGCCTTGTCATTGGAACGGATGATGGTCCACGGAGCCCACGAGGTATGCGTCTGGCGCAGCATCTCGTATTTCTGGTGCGTGAAATCGTCCCAGCGGTCCTGGGCCTGCACGTCGATCTCCGAAAGCTTCCACTGGCGCAGCGGATCGGTCTTGCGCCGTTCGAAACGCCTGGCCTGCTCGTCCTTGGTCACGCTGAAGTAGAGCTTGATGAGGATCGTGCCCTGGCGCACGAGATCCTTCTCGAAGCCGACCACGCCGTGCATGAAGTTCTGGTACTCCTCGTCGGTGCAGAACCCGAAGACCGGCTCGACCATCGAGCGGTTGTACCAGCTGCGGTCGAACAGCACCTGCTGCCCACCGTTCGGGAACTGCTCCACGTAGCGCTGAAAGAACCACTGCGACCGCTGGTGCTCGGTGGGCTTGCCGAGCGCGACGACCCGATAGTGCTTCTCGTTCATGTAGCGCGTGATGCGCCGGATGGTCCCGCCCTTGCCAGCCGCATCACGCCCCTCGAACAGGATGATCATCCGCTGCTGTGTCTCTTCCAGCTGCTTCTGCATCCGGATGAGCTCCGCCTGGTAGGGCTTGAGCACCTGTTCGTGTCGCCTGCGCGCGACCGCACTGCGCGTCTCGCGCTTCAGATCGGCCAGGGACTTGCGAAGCTCCTCGCGTTCCTGCAGCAGCTCATCGACCGATGCCGGTGGCGTGTCCTGCTCCGCCCCACTCCCGTCAACTGGCTTGTCCATCATGTCTGCCCCCTATACCCGTATTTTCCGCGCAGTATAAGACGAATCCACCCGCTGCCGCGGCCCCGAACCCGGGTCCCCATCATTCCGGGAGGTCGTCTGCCGCCAGACCGGTGTAGTGGAGCACCCGGTCGAGCTGGCTCGGGTCCAGGACCAGGTCGTGCCGTTCCCGCAGTGCGTCGTGGATGGCCTTCCGGGTTTCCGGAACCGGATCCATGTCGCGGATGAACTGTCCGACGTCCTCCACGACGGCCCACGGATAGAGCACCCAGCGCCACTCCCGCATGGCCTCGGCCTTGAAGTCGGCGCGGCAGGCGGTGGTGGATTTTTCGTGGAGAACGGCGCTGTGCACCGCGGCGGGCGACTGGTCGCGCAGATATGCGAGCGCCGCCTGCAGCGTGTCGCCGCTGTCGTTGACATCGTCCACCAGCAGTACCCGTCGACCCTCGATGTCACCCCCGAGCGGGTAATCCACCGTCGCCTCACCGGCAGACTGCGCGCCCGCCTCATAGTGGCCAACCTGGATGCTCAGCAGTCGCGAGATATCCAGAAAGTCGCAGAGAAATCGCGCGGGCATGAAGCCGCCCCGTGCAATGGCCACCACCGTATCCACCTCCACATCCGCGTTGAGCAGGGCCCTCGCCACACGATCGCAGGCCTCCACGACCTCGCCCAGGCCAATGAGCCGCACCGGCATCGTGGACGTGTCAGCCACCGTTCACCACCTCGACCCCAGCCTCGCGCATCCGCTCGAGTGCCTTCCGTCCGCCTTCGGCGCTGACCGGGCGTGTTCCCTCCGCGAACAGCATCACCTCGAAGCCCTCATGCCTTGCGTCCAGTGCGGTGGCCTCTACGCAGACGTCCTGGGCCAGCCCCGCCACCCAGATGCGCGATACGCCGCGGCGGCGCAGCTCATCGGCGAGCCCGGTCTGGTCGAAGGCGGAGTACTGATCCTGATCGAAGCGTACGCCCTTGGTGACCTTGACCGCATCCCCGGGCAGGCGGAGCCGCGGGTGGAACGCAGCCCCTTCCGTGTCCTGTACACAATGAGGTGGCCATTCGCCCCCTTGCGCCTCGAAGCTGACATGCCCCTCCGGATGCCAGTCCCGCGACGCGAACACGGGGATGCCAGCGGCCTGCGCCCTTTCAATCCATGGGTTCACGGTCTCCACCACCTCGTCACCACCCCCAATGGGCAACTCGCCACCCGGACAGAAATCGTTCTGCAGATCGATGAGCATCAGTGCATCACCGTTCTGGAATTCCGTGGCTGTCATGGCCTACCTCCTTCGTCAACGTGAAAGTCGCGCACCACCGCCCTGCTCTCCCGCTTGCAGGCCAACACCGGGGACAGATTTGTAAATCTGTCCCGAGGGCCACCCCTCCCCAACCCTCCCTCGAAATCGGGGGAGGGGGTTGGTACGCCGTCCTCCAGCAGGTGCGTGGCGAAGCTGTGCCGGAGCGTATGCACGGTGAACGGCTTCTTGACCGGACTGTTCGCCCGGATGATCCGCATCGCCATCTGGACCGCGGAACTGCTCATCGGCTTCTTCGAGCGGCCCATGGCCTCGCCTTGGGTGATCCCGCTTTGCTTCCAGCCACGCC
>JAGTVE010000167.1 GCA_018224485.1 Thioalkalivibrio sp.
GCGCCGGTGCGCTCGCGCAGTTCCTTGACCTGAACAGCGGTGATCTGCATGAAAAGACTCCTGAAATGGCTCCGGCCGCGCGCTCGCGCTGCGGCCGGCGGATACGTGTTTAGGATTCGGTCCCGGTCTCGGCGGCGGCGAACTCCTCCTCCTGAACCGCGGTCGCGCCCGCGCCCTTGGCCTCGATGATGCTGTCAGCAATCGCGGCCACATAGAGCTGGATCGCGCGCATCGCGTCATCGTTGCCCGGGATCACGTAGTCCACCCCGGAAGGAGGATTGTTCGAATCGACGATGGCGACCACGGGGATGCCGCGCTTGTTGGCCTCGGCCACCGCGATCTTCTCGTAGCCGACGTCGATCACGAACATCGCATCCGGCATCCGGTTCATGTCCTTGATGCCGCCGAGGCTGCGCTCGAGCTTCTCCTGCTCGCGCATGACCATCAGGCCCTCCTTCTTGTTCAAACGGTCGATGCTGCCGTCGGCGCGCATCGCCTCGATGTCCTTCAGGCGCTTGATCGACTGCTTCACGGTGTTGAAGTTCGTCAGCATGCCGCCCAGCCAGCGGTGGTTCACGTAGGGCATGTTGCAGCGGCGCGCCTCCTCGCCCACCACCTCGCGCGCGGAGCGCTTGGTGCCGACGAAGAGGATCTTGCCGCCGTCGGCGGCCACCTTGCCCAGGAAGTTCAACGCATCGTTGAACATCGGCAGGCTCTTTTCGAGATTGATGATGTGAATCTTGTTGCGCTCGCCGAAGATGTACGGCGCCATCTTCGGGTGCCAGTAACGGGTCTGGTGGCCGAAGTGCACACCGGCCTCCAGCATCTGACGCATGGTCACGTAGGACATGAATGTTTCTCCTGAAAGGGTTGGGCCTCCACGTATCCCGGACTGCAACCCGCCGCGCTGGACGGGCACCCAACAGGCCGTGACGATACGTGTGTGGATTTAGGGTTTTCATTGCCCTGAAGGCGCGCGCTTTATAGCATATGAGGCCACTCCAAACCAAGCTCGCGCGCTTCCGTACAGTGGTGCGCGATCGGATTTTGCCCATGGCAGTCACCATCAAGAGCGCCGAGGAGATCGAGCGCATGCGGGTCGCGGGCCGCCTGGCCGCGGAGGTGCTCGAGATGATCGCCCCGCACGTCGTGGCCGGCGTCACCACGGACGAGCTCGACCGCATCTGCCACGACTTCATCGTGGACCACCAGAAGGCGATACCGGCACCCCTGAACTACCGGGGGTTCCCGAAGTCCATCTGCACCTCCGTAAACCATCAGGTCTGCCACGGCATTCCGGGAGACCGCCTGCTGAAGAACGGCGACATCCTCAACATCGACATCACCGTGATCAAGGACGGCTACCACGGCGACACCAGCCAGATGTTCGCCATCGGCAAGCCCGGCATCCAAGCGCAGCGGGCGATCGACGTCGCCCGGGCCTGCATGTACCTCGGCATCCGGGAGGTCCGCCCGGGCGCCACGCTGGGGGACATCGGCCACGCGATCCAGACCTATGCCGAGGCCAACCGCTGCTCGGTCGTGCGTGAGTACTGCGGTCACGGCATCGGCCGTGTGTTTCACGAGGATCCGCAGGTCCTGCACTACGGCAAGCCGGGCACGGGTCTGCGCCTGGAGCCGGGCATGTGCTTCACCATCGAACCGATGATCAACGCCGGCCGTCGGCACACCCGGCTGCTCGCCGACGGCTGGACCGCGGTCACCAAGGACCACAGCCCCTCCGCACAGTGGGAACATACGATCCTGGTCACCAACGACGGCTTTGACATCCTGACCCTGCGCACCGGAGAGACCCCTCCCCAGGCGCTCGCGGCATGAACGCCGTCGAACCGGTCCCGGGCGGTCCGGAGTACACTCCCGCCGGACCCTCTCTCGAGGAGCTTCGGGCCAATCCCCTCGACACCGCGCGCTTCCGCGAACACCGCCGCGCGATCGTTTCGGGTCTGAGCCACGGCTTCGAGACCGGGGCCGACATCGACGCGCTGATCCACGGCCACGCGGCGCAGGTCGATGCCCTGCTCGCGCTGATCTGGGAGCAGCACGGCCTCGGTCACGGCGAAGCCCTGTGCCTCGCGGCCGTGGGCGGCTACGGACGCGGCGAGCTGCACCCATCGTCGGACATCGACATCCTGATCCTCGCCGAGCCCGAATCCGAGGCTGAACACGCGGAGACCATCAGCGGCTTCGTCACCTTTCTCTGGGACATCGGCCTGGAGGTCGGGCACAGCGTGCGCAGCATCGCGGAATGCCAGCACGAGGGGGAGAACGACATCACGATCGCGACCACGCTGTTCGAGGCCCGCCTTCTGGTGGGTCCCGAGGCGATGTACGACCGGTTCTGCGAAGCCATGCAGCCGGAGCGGCTCTGGGATTCTCGGGCGTTCTACACCGCGAAGCTCGCGGAGCAGCAGACGCGCCACCAGCGCTTCGGCGAAACGGCCTACCGGCTCGAACCCAACGTGAAGGAGGGTCCCGGCGGGTTGCGCGACATCCAGATGATCGGCTGGGTCAGCAAGCGGCACTTCGCGGCCGAAAAGCTCGGCGAGCTGGTGGACCACGGTTTCCTGCGCGAGGCGGAGTTCCGCGATCTGATCGAGGGCCAGCGCTTCCTCTGGAAGGTCCGCTTCGCCCTGCACATGCTCACCGGTCGCCGGGAGGACCGCCTGCTCTTCGACCTGCAGCGCGCGCTTGCCAGCACCTTCGGCTTCACCGATCTGCACGAGAATCTGGGCGTCGAGCAGTTCATGCAGCGCTATTTCCGTACGATCTGCGAACTCCAGCGTCTGAACGAGCTGCTGTTGCAGCACTTCAGCGAGGCCCTGCTGCAGGACCCGGCTTCGGTGCAGGAGCCGAAGCGGATCCACCAGCGCTTCCAGGTGCGGGGCGGGTATGTGGAGCTGGTGCACGACCAGGTGTTCATGATCTATCCGCCGGCAATGCTCGAGGTCTTCCACCTGATCCAGACCCATCCGGAAATCCTGGGCATACGCGCATCGACCATCCGCCTGATCCGCGCCCACCTGCACCTGATCGACGGGCAGTTCCGGCGCAACCCGGTCTGTCGCAGGCTGTTCATGACGATCCTGCGCGCACCGCAGGGCGTCACCACGGAACTGCGCCGGATGAACCGCTTCGGCGTGCTGGGCGCCTATGTCCCGGCCTTCGGACGCATCATCGGCCGTATGCAGTACGACCTGTTCCACGCCTTCACCGTGGACGAGCACACGCTGAACGTGGTGCACAATGCGCGCCGGCTCTTCATCCCCGAGTTCCGTCACGAACTGCCACTGGCCAGCGAGATCGCCGCCCGGATCGAGCGGCCGGAGCGCCTGATCCTTGGTGCCCTGTTTCACGACATCGCCAAGGGCCGCGGTGGCGACCACTCCGAACTGGGTGCGCTGGACGCCCTGCACTTCTGCCAGCACCACGGGCTCGGCGACGAGGACTCGGCCCTGGTGAGTTGGCTGGTGCGCTCGCACCTGCTGATGTCCCTGACGGCTCAGCGCCGGGACATCTCCGACCCGGAAGTGGTGCTCAACTTCGCGCGCGAGGTGCGGACACAGGAGCGGCTCGACCTGCTCTACCTCCTGACCACCGCCGACATCCGCGGCACCAACCCGGAACTCTGGAACAGCTGGAAGGATTCCCTGCTCCAGACGCTGTACCAGGCGACCGTGGCGGTGCTGGACAAGGGGCTGGACACCCCGCCGGATGTCGATGAGCAGATCGGCGAGACCTGCAGCGAGGCCCTCCGGCTGCTGGCGCGGCGGGGCCTGAAGGAGGAGACGGTGGAGGCGATCTGGAGCGAGTTCGAGGTCGAATACTTCGTCCGGCACTCGGCCGATGAGATCGCCTGGCACACCCGTGCCCTCGCGGGGATCAAGGATTCCGATCTGCCGCTGGTACTGGTTCGTCACGAGACACCACGCGGCAGCACCGAGATCTTCGTCTACGCGGAGGACTGCCCGGAGCTATTCGCCCGAATCGCGAACGGCCTTGCGCAACTGGGTCTCGACATCGTGGACGCGCGGGTCATCACCACTCACTGCGGGCACACGCTGGACACCTTCATGGTGCTGGAGAGCATGGGACACGCGGTGGAGCCGGGGTTCCGGGTCGACGAGATCCGCTCCGTGCTCCGCGAACGCCTGCTCGATCCGAGCTTCGACCACCACCCGGTGTCGCGCAACCTGCCACGACGCCTGAAGCACTTCGACGTCGACACACGGGTCCGCTTCAGTCCCGGCACGCCCGGCGCCAGCACACGGATGAACGTCCGCGCACTCGACCGGCCCGGGTTGCTGTCGACGATCGGCTGCGTCTTCGCCGACCACGGCATCAACGTGCGCACGGCCAGGGTCAGCACGGCCGGAGAGCAGGCGGAGGACCAGTTCCTGCTGCTCAACTCCGACGGCAAATCGCTGAGCGCGGAGCAGGAGCAGGAGCTGCGGGAGCGCCTCCTCGAGGAGATCTGAGCCGGGAAGTGCGCGCTGTATCGGAGGGGGATGGGCTGAATGGCGTCCCCGGCAGGATTCGAACCTGCGACCTGCCCCTTAGGAGGGGGCCACTCTATCCAGCTGAGCTACAGGGACGTGCGGCCAGTATAACGCGCGCAGGGCCCGCGCGAAGAGGACCGCCCCCATCGCCAGGCCGGCGTGCCACCACTACCCCGCGTTTGCGGGGTTTTGCATGTCGGGCGGCCCGTTTGCGGAGAATGCGCGTGGAGGAAGACGCCCATGGACACACCGGACAGAAACCTGGACAGTGCGGAGTGCACATCGATGCGTGCCGATGGTTCGGCGCGCGAGGCCGTGCGCCTCCTCGAGCCGCTGATCGGGGTCCGCGGCCAGTACGGCGACCGTACCCTGGAGCTGGTCGAGGTCCTCGTCGAGGGTCCGCAGGTCGCGGTTCTGGACGCGACTTCCGGGCCCAGCATCCAGACCAACCAGTATGGCGATCCCCTGACCCGCCAGCCACGGATCCTCACCCTGCCGGTGTTCAGCGAGATCGAGGCGGATGCCCACCCGGTACTCCGCGCGCTGCTTCCGGACACGATCCTCGTGGAGCTGCGGCGGCTGATCGCTGCCCCCGGAACCCCGCCGCCTGAGC
>JAGTVE010000168.1 GCA_018224485.1 Thioalkalivibrio sp.
AGCTGCGCGTCGATCTGATCGGGCAGAACCTGAGCCAGCGGGACTGGGTCGTCAGCGAGGCACTGCATACGTACTTCCGCGTCGGTGAGGCAGAGGGACTCGCCGTTAGTGGCCTCGAGGGCACTCAGTTCGTCGACAAACTGCAGGACAACGCCCTGATGACCCAGAATGGACCGCTGCGAATCGACCCGCCGCTCGATCGGGTCTTTCAGGACCATATCGGCCCGGCGATCATCGAAGACACCCGACACGGGCGCGCGATCGAACTCCAGAAGGACGGCAGCGCCGCCACCGTGGTGTGGAATCCGGGCCAGGAGGGCGCCAGGGGTTTCGCTGATATGCCGGACGACGACTACCACGTGATGGTCTGCGTGGAGGCCTGCAACGCACTGAAGAACAGCTACACCCTGCACACCGGCGAGGCGCACACCCTGAGCATGACCCTCTCCTCCAGCCCCCGGAAAGGCCGTTGAGGCATGAGCACGATAGACCTGTTGCGCCACGGTGAGCCTGAGGGCGGGGTGCGCTACCGGGGCGACGGTGTGGACGATCGCTTAAGCGAGCGCGGCTGGGCCCAGATGTGGGCGGCGGTCGGGGAGTTTTCCGACTGGACGCATGTGGTCAGTTCGCCTCTGCTGCGCTGCCGCTGCTTCGCGGAAGCGGTTGTGCAGCGCTATGAGCTGCCGCTGGCAATAGACGCGCGCTTTCGGGAGATGGGCTTCGGCGCCTGGGAGGGTCGCCGCCATCAAGAGGTGCAGGAAGCGGACCCAGAGGCCTATTACGCATTCTTCAAGGATGCGGTTCACCATCGCCCGCCCGGTTCGGAGCCTCTCGACACCTTCTATGCGCGGGTACGCTCGGGCCTGCTCGGCGTGTTCGACGAACATCCCGAGGGCCATATCCTGCTGGTCTGCCACCTCGGGGTCATGCGGGCGGCCACGGCCCTCGCGCTGGACATGCCGCTTTCGGCCCTGTTCCGGATGCATGCGCCCTACGCGGGCCGCATTCGCCTGCGCCGCACCCTGCGCGGCGTCGAACTCTGGTTCGGCCACTGAGACCATTCCGGGACAGACCACCGATGCCCCCGGGTCGCGTGCCGGCCTTTGCCCGGGCTCGCGGTCCCCACCGGTCATCCTGACTGCACCATCCCCGTCATCACGTCTCGCCCTGCCCCTCGTACCACACACCAAGCAGGTCGGCGACGGCGCCGCCGGATGGCGCCGCACACACGGCGTCGGCCAAGCTCCGGTCCTCCGCCGATGAACGCCTTGCCACCGTGCGGGCCATGTAGGGGGCATGGTGCACGTCCACCGAGAAGGTGCGATAGCCCAGTCCGAGCAGCACCGGTAGCACCCCCGGGAGCTGGGGGAGGATGCCGCAGAGCTGCACGCGTCGTACATCCCGCCCGGCCAGCTCGGCGATCACGCGCAGGAGGCGGTACAGGGCCGGCGCATAGGGGTCTAGCCAAGCGCGCACCGCAGGCAGATCCCGATCCGCGCCAAAGAAGGACTGCATCAGGTCGTTGAGGCCCATCCCCACCGGATCGGCACGCGCCAGAAAGCGGTCCACGGCCAGCGCGGCCCCGGGGGTCTCCAGCATGGCCCCCACGCTGACGCCGGGGTTTGACAGGATCGTGTTGATCCAGGACCGCCAGTGCTGGAACTCCTCGACGGAATCCACGTTGGGCACCAGGATGCCGAGCCGGAAGCGCCGGCTCAAAGGTCCAAGCGCCCGCAGCTGCGCCTCGACCACGGCCCGGACCGTCGGATGCCGGTACAGACGCGAACCGTGCACCCCAAGGGGCCCGGTATCCGGTAGCGCCGATGCCCAGCTTGCGGGCTTGTCCGGAGCGAGGTCCAGCAGGCGGAAGGTCACGGGCAGGCCGTCGGCCGCCTCCAAGACCGCCCGGAATGCCTCCGCGTACCGGGCCTCGCCCGGCGCCACACTTGAGTCGGGGAGCAGAAATTCCGTGCGCACCAGGCCGACCGCTGGCACGCCCCGTTCGTGTACCGACCTGAGCGCCGCGGCGCTGCGCACGCTGGCGCGCAGGTGGACCCGCTCCTCGTCGAGGGTGCGCAGTTCAGGAGGCACCGGGGCCGGCGATGGCGTCAGGTCCGCATCGCGAACGTCGCGCGGCAGCAGCCGGCCGCTCGCCCCGTCCAGCACGATCTCCAGTCCATCGTGCAGTCGCGAGGCCTCTTCGGCCTTCACCAGTACGGTCGGAATCCCCTGACTCAGCAGGCCAATGCTCGCGTGGGAAAATGGCGCGGCATCCACGAGCACACAGCCTGCAGGCCTCGCGGACAGGTCCCGGAGGACCGTGTGGTCGGCGATCAGGATGTCTCTTGTCCCGGGGCCGCGCGTCAGGCTGCCGCGCGCGATGCCCGGCACAAGCCCCATGCCTCGAACGGGACGAACCAAGGTAGCGCTCATGGATACAGCATAGCCTCCCACGGTTGCACATCGGCGTTATCATGCCGGCAACCACGGAGGGCAGCATGAGCAGCAAGATCATCGAGGTGGTTGGCCCAGCGGGGCACCTGGATACCGTGCTCGGCATTGCCGACGGGCTGAAGGTCGAGGTGCTCTGGCATGGCGTGGACGAGAACCGCGAACGCATGGCCGTGCACATCCTGGTGAGCACCGAATACCGTCAGCGGCTGATGGACGATCTCTATCGCGTACTCGGCGCCTCCGAGACCGCCCGCATCCTGATCCTGCCCGTCGAGGCCGTCCTGCCGGACCCGTTTCAGGAAACGAAGGAAGA
>JAGTVE010000169.1 GCA_018224485.1 Thioalkalivibrio sp.
CCGTTGCCGCAACCGCTGCGGGCCGAACAGGACCCGCAGGTGGACCGGCGCTCCACGCGCACCGTGGCCCAGGCCTCGTCGGCCGCCACCACCACGCCCTGCTCTTCCAGCCAGTCACTCATCGGAAAGGCACCGACGGATCTCAGTCGGTCCCGCCTGCGCGGAAGCGCGCGGCGTCGGCGATCCGTTCAACCGTCTTCACCGGCACCTCGCCGACGACCGTCACCTGATGACCGGCAAGCGGCCGGGCGAGGGCATGGGTCGCCCCCGATCGGGTCACGCCCTCGAAGGTCTCGGCGTCGTCCGTGGTGGGATCGACATAGACCGATACGGTCGCGAGGCCGTCGCTGAGCACGAAATGCAACGAGGATCCGCCGTCTTCTTCCGGGCCGATGCTGCGCTCGGTCACGATCACGGCACTGAAACCCGGCGGCAGGCCCTCAAAGTACCATTGGCCGTACCGGTCCTGCTCTTCGGGCGAGGCCCCGGCCGCACGCACCTCGATCCGCCGCGCGTCGCAGCCATCCGGCGCAAGGGATTCCTCGAACACGACGTCGAGGAACTCGAGTTCGGTGAAGACCAGCCGCTCGAGCAGCTGCCCATCGCCGTCGATCAGTTCGCTGAGCAGCGGAAGACCCGTGTCCCGATGCAGGCAGTACTGGTGGCTGTAGCGATACGCGTCGCGCGCCTCGGCGTGCAGCTGATAACACGGGAAACCGGCAATCCGGTCAAAGCCGGATGAGCTCAGGTCATAGCGCTCGTTCGCCCGAAGCATCGCCGCCGCGAAGGCCGGTGGTCGTTGCGGGGCCCCACCCTGCTGCCGGCCCCCGCCTTCGACGCGTGCGCCCTTGATCGCACTGATGCGGTCCACCTCGCGAATCACCTCGCGCGCCGACCCTGTCAGGGTCTGCAGCCGCTCCCGGTATCCGTCCTCCTCGGCCGCGTGGACCACGCGCACCGTGTCGATGCGCTCACCCCGCTGAAACACGAAGGTGCCCTCGTAGCTGTGCCGGTGCATGCTGTCCGCCATGCGCTCCAGCCACTCCTCGGGACTGTAGTCCCCGGCCTGAAGGTTCAGCGGTAGGAAGAGCGCGAGTGCAGTGGCGACACGCAGGGTCCAGCCCCACATCCCCGACTACTCGCCATCGACCGAGTTGCGGACCCGGGCGAATGCGGAAGAACCGGGGGCGACCAGCTCCGCGTGGTTTTCAAAGTAGCGCGCGAAGCGCGGGTCGGGCGCGGTGACCAGCTCGCTCTCGGGCGGCTCCTGAATCGTGCCTGTCTCCGCGGTTGCAGTGGGCACGCGGTCGTCGGTGCCGGTGATCGTCTGGAGCCCCAGCAGGGAGACCATCGCCACGGCAGCGGCGATGCCGACCCCGGCCACCGGCTTCATCCAGCGCCCGCTCGAGGGCGGGTCCCCGCGCACGTGCAGCGGCTCGTCATCGGCGATCCCGCTCTGCACCCCCGCCAGAAAATCCCGGGGTGCGATCCGCTTCATGCCACCGCGCAGGCTGTCACCGACCAGATGATAGCGGGACCAGATTCGGCGGTCGTCTTCGGATTTCAGGAGTTCGTCGATGAGGCGGCGTGTCTCGAAGCCTTCGGTTTCATTGTCGACGAGTGCGGAGAGACGTTCGGACTTGCTTACTTGGTCGTTCATTGGTTCTGCTCGCTCAATCGTTTAGCAACGGGCCCAGCGTCCGGTCGATGGCCTCGCGGGCCCGAAAGATGCGCGAACGGACGGTGCCGATCGGACATCCCATCGTCTGGGCAATCTCTTCGTAGCTCAGTCCTTCCAGTTCACGCAGCGTAATGGCGGTTCTGAGATCGTCGGGCAAACGCTCGATCGTCCGCTGCACTGCTGTCTGTATTTCCTCTGACAACAACTCCCCTTCCGGGGTTGCACTATCCTTCAGTGCGGAATCGCCGCCCATCTGTTCGGCGTCCTGAGGGTCCACCTCAGCCTCCGGGCGTCGGCGTCCCTGGGCGACCAGGTGATTCTTCGCGGTGTTGATCGCGATGCGGTAGAGCCAGGTGTAGAAGGCGCTCTCACCCCGGAAATTCGCCAGTCCGCGGTAGGCCTTGATGAAGGCCTCCTGCGAAACATCGAGTGCCGCGGCATGATCATGCACGTAACGTCCGACCAGATTGATGATCTTGTGTTGATACTTCAGGACCAGTATGTCGAAGGCCGCCTTCTCCCCGCCCTGAACCCGGCGGACGAGGGCCTCGTCCGAAGCCTTCTCGCTCATGCGGGCACTCCCGCCCGGAGCGCCAGTTCCGCTACTCTTGGCTGCATGGACCGTGTCGGCATGTTGAAGTTCGTCCTGATCGGTTCCGGCGTGCCGGACCGTGCGATTGTGTGCGCAAAACAACGCCGGAAAGTTACCTGACCCATGGCTGCAACACAAATGGGCCCTGCGCAGGAACGCTTCGATGTGCTCATCATCGGAAGCGGGGCCGCCGGCCTCACTGCGGCGCTGCATCTGGCCCCCAGCCGGCGGGTCGCCATCATCAGCAAGGGGCCGGTCGACGAGGGCAGCACCCGTTACGCTCAAGGGGGCATCTCGGCGGTCCTCGATCAGGCCGACTCATTCGAGTCGCACGTCGCTGACACGCTCGATGCGGGCGCCGGACTCTGCGAGATCGACGCGGTCCGCCGAACGGTCGCGGAAGGGCCCGAGGCCATCAATTGGCTGGCGGGCCTCGGTGTCCCCTTTACCCGCGAGGCCCACGAGGGACGCAGCCGTCTGCATCTCACCCGGGAGGGCGGTCACAGCGCGCGCCGGGTCGCCCACGCGGCCGACGCAACCGGGCAGGCGATCGAGGAGGCCCTCGTTGGAACCGCGCGGGAGCAGGCGCGCATCGAGGTCTTCGAGCGTCACCTCGCGGTCGACCTGATCCTGGCCGACGTGGACGATAAGCGACGCGTGATCGGAGCCTACATTCAGGATGGCGAGACCCGGGAGGTGCAGACCATCCTGGCCCCGATGGTAATCCTGGCGACCGGTGGCGCCAGCAAGGTGTATCTATACAGTTCGAACCCGGATGGCGCCACCGGCGACGGCATCGCGATGGCCTGGCGCGCCGGCTGCCGGGTCGCCAACATGGAGTTCATGCAGTTCCACCCCACCTGTCTATTCCATCCCCAGGCCAAGTCCTTCCTGATTTCCGAGGCGGTGCGCGGCGAGGGCGGCCGCCTGCTGCTGCCGGATGGCACCCCGTTCATGGAGCGCTTTGATGCCCGTGCCGAGCTGGCGCCGCGCGACATCGTCGCCCGCGCGATCGACTACGAGATGAAGCGGCTCGGGGTCGATCACGTCTACCTCGACATCAGCCATCGCAGCCCCGAGTTCGTGCGCGAACACTTCCCGACCATTCACCAGCGTTGCCTGGAATTCGGGTTCGACATGACCAGCGAGCCCCTGCCGGTGGTGCCGGCCGCGCACTACACCT
The DNA here is from genome assembly GCA_018224485.1 of Thioalkalivibrio sp. Classification (GTDB taxonomy): domain Bacteria; phylum Pseudomonadota; class Gammaproteobacteria; order Ectothiorhodospirales; family Ectothiorhodospiraceae; genus Thioalkalivibrio. The sequence continues at coordinate 3,457 of JAGTVE010000169.1, forward strand.
GCGGCGGCGTGATGGTGGACGCGCACGGGCGCACCGACGTTCCCGGACTCTACGCCGCCGGCGAGGTGTCCTACACCGGCCTGCACGGCGCCAACCGGATGGCCAGCAATTCGCTGCTCGAGTGCCTGGTCTACGCCCGCGCAGCCGCCCGGCACATCCTCTCCGACGCCGATCCGCTGACGCCGGAGGCGCTGCCCCGGCCGCCGAACTGGGACGAATCCCGGGTCACCGATTCCGACGAGGAGGTGGTCGTGTCGCACAACTGGGACGAACTGCGCCGGCTGATGTGGGACTATGTCGGGATCGTGCGCGCCAGTGACCGCCTGCTGCGGGCGCAGCGGCGCATCCGTGTGCTGATGGAGGAGGTCCACGAGTACTATGCCCACTATCGGATCACACCCGATCTCATCGAACTGCGGAATCTGGTGCTCGTGGCCCAGATCATCGTGAGCAGCGCCCTTGAGCGCCAGGAGAGCCGCGGCCTGCACTTCATCCGCGACTTCCCGGAGCGCGATCCGAACCCGCATCCCGGTCCGACGGTGCTGTCGCCCCCGGCGGCCCACCGGGCCCGGCCGGACTGAACGGGCGCTTACGGCTTGAGTTCTCAGGGGGTCTTCGGGTGCGGCATGCGGATGAAGTGCTCGCGATAATGGCGCAACTCCTCGATGGAGTCGCGGATGTCCTGCAACGCCTGGTGCGTGGCATCCTTCTTCACGATCGAGAGCACGCCCGGGGCCCAGCGCCGCGCGAGCTCCTTCAGGGTACTGACGTCGAGGTTGCGGTAGTGAAAATAACCCTCGAGATCGGGCATGCAGCGGGCCAGAAAACGCCGGTCCTGGCAGATGGAATTGCCGCACATCGGCGACGCGTGAGGCGGCACCCAGTAGCTCAGAAAATCCAGGGTGGCCTGCTCCGCGTCGATCTCGTCGATCGGACTCTGCCGTACCCGCTGCAGGAGCCCGGAAGCCCCATGGGTACGCCGGTTCCAGTCGTCGAGGCCACCGAGAACCGACTCGTCCTGGCGGATCGCCATCACCGGGCCCTCCGCGAGCAGGTTAAGATCCTTGTCGGTCACGATGGTCGCGACTTCGAGGATCAGATCCGTCTGCGGATCGAGCCCCGTCATCTCGAGATCGATCCAGATCAGGTTGTCGGCGTTCTGGCCCATGCCGTCTCCAGGGTTGGCACGTCAGTTTATCATCCCGGCCCGGGCGCTGATGTACCGGTCTCACCCGGGCGAACGTCCACGACGACTCCAGTCACTCCGGAGGATGCAACACGATCCCATTCCACCGTGACCGGTCCGTCAACCCGTCTCCCCTCCCGCAAGCGGGAGAGGGCGTCCACGAGCGCACTGCGCGCTCCTCCACGTGAAGGAGATAATCATGCGTCATGGTCTTACCGCATTCGGCATTCTGTGTTGCGTCAGCCTCGCCAGCCCGGCCCTTGCCAGCGATCCCGCGCTGGGCGAGGAATTGCACCAGGAAAACTGCGTCAGTTGCCACGGAACGGAGGTGTACACCCGCGACGACCGCATGGTCGATTCGATGAGTTCCCTGATCACCCAGGTCAACCGGTGCAACGTGAATCTCGGGACCGGCTGGTTCGATGACGAAGTGGAGGCAGTCGCCGCCTATCTGGGCGAAAACTACTACAACTTCTGAATCCGGGGTGTCACGATGACCGACCTGAGCAAGCGGCACTGCGACGCACCGGAGGCCTTTGCCGGGCCCCTCTCCCCGTCGGAGTGTGACGAGATGCTCGCGCAGCTGCATGAAGACTGGGACCTCGACACCGCAGCGGGCCGGATCTCGCGGCGGCTGGAGTTTGCCAATTTCCACGAAACCACGTCCTTTGTGAACGCAGTCGCGTGGATTGCCAATCGGGAGGATCACCATCCCGACATGGAGGTCTCGTACGGGCATTGCGTGGTGCGTTTTTCAACGCATGCGATCGGCGGGCTGAGCCCGAACGATTTCATCTGCGCGGCACGCGTGGATGCCCTTTTTGATTAGGCCTGGAGGGAGGGCTTCTTGAGCACGACCGTCAGGAGCCGCCGCACGTCCGCACCTGGTTCGAGCGGCGGCTCCGTGACGCCAGGCCCCATGGTCGCGGGCGGACTCAGGCTAGCATGAGCCTGCTTTGCCGTGTTCTCGCCCGTTACGGCAGTGAGATTGACGTGTTACGGCCGGATGGCAGCGTCCAGCGCGTCAGCCTGCGGCGCAGATTCGACGACGTGGTCTGTGGCGACGTGGTGTCGGTCGATGCATTGGGACCCGCTGTCCAGAGCCGGGAGCCGCGCCGCAATCACCTGCGGCGGCGTGACGGATTCAACCGCCCGAAGACGATCGCCGCCAACATCGACCGAGTGTGGATCGTGGTCGCTCCGCGGCCCGCAATCCCGCGTCTGCTGATCGACCGGTTTCTGGTCGGCATCCGCAACCTGCCGGCCGAGGCGGGCATTATCGTGAACAAGTCTGATCTGGCGCACCCGGCGGATGGCACGGCATCGAACCTGGACCCCGACCTGTCGGCCTACGCACACCTGTGCCTGCCGGTGTTCCGGGTCAGCGCCCACACCGGCCTTGGACTCGAATCGTTCCGCACGGCCGCCTCCGGGGGCAGCAACATCCTCGTTGGGCCGTCTGGCGTCGGCAAGTCCTCCCTGATCCAGGCGCTGTTGCCCGATGAGCGGCTGCGCATCGCAGAAGTCGGACAGAGCGGAGAGGGTCGGCATACCACGACCACGGGCCGCTGGTACGAGGCCCAGGGCGGCGGTGCCTGGATCGACTCGCCGGGCGTGCGCGATTTCAGTCCGGAGATCGCCTCCGTCGAGCAGCTGGTGCAGGGCTTCCCCGACCTGTCAGAACACGCGGCCGCCTGCCGTTTCCGCGACTGCACTCACCGTTCCGAGCCCGGCTGCGCAGTGCGCGGGGCGGTGGATCAGGGAGTGCTGCCCGTCGCGCGCCTGGAGTCCTGGCGGGAACTGCTGGAGACCCTGGTGGCGGACGGCCGGGATCGGGGGTGAGGGCGGCGGCGGGGTCGGTCGTGGGATCGCGGCTGGAAGCCGCTCCTACAACCCCCTACAGCCCGTGGCAGGCGAACCGGTTCAGAAATTCAGACCCATCTCGAAACCGATCACCGAATCGCTCGAGCCCTCGCCGCCCTGGAAATCGAGGCGATCGCTCAGCCAGTCGCGCGAGGAGCCGAGGCCGTAGTCGTCGTAGAAGAGACTCAGGGACATCTCGGTCTGATTGCTGAAACGCAGCTTGCTGTCGAGGCTGAGGTAGCCCGCGCTGCGCCAGGCGTCCCCTCGGTGGCCATGGAAGGCGGTGACGGCGTCCGGCTCACCGAGCAGCGGATACCGTACGCCGACGCGCACCCGGCTCTGCAGATTGCCCGTCTGATAGGTGGGACCGGTGCTGAGGTCCGTGACCAGGAAGCTGCTGCTTCCGGCGAAGGCGTCATCGGAGAGCCACACGTCCGCGTCCGCATCCCCGGATGAACCCAGACCCACGCCCAGGTCGACGCCATAGCCGAAACCGGTGCCCCCGAAGTGCTGGATGAACCCGCCCCGGGTCTCTACCGCGCGGTCGGCGGCCCCGGGACTTGCCACCGAGGGCACGTGCATCGACCGGACCTCGACGTTGAGTTGCCGGCCCCGCTGCACGTCGTTCCGGAACCCGGGACGCAGGCTGTCGGCTCCGGAAAAGACGTCGAGTGTCGACAAGGCGTCCCGCCCCGGCGTGTAGGAGAGTTCGTATACCGAGCGGTTCTCCGCATGCAGCGGGGACAGGAACAGCGCGCACGCGGCGGCGACCAGCGCCGTGCGGCCCGCAAGCCTTCCCGTTTCACGCAATACGTTCATATCCGCTCTCCCGGCATGTCCCGCCCTGCCCCGACTCACCGCTTTCTACCCAACAGCATAGACCACCTTCAGCCAGGTGGCCAAGAGAAGTTGCGCCCACCCAACACGTGCAGATGAATATGATACACCGATTGCCCGGCGCCGTGGCCACAGTTCATCACCGTCCGGTAACCTCCTTTTTCCAGATCCAGTTTTCGCGCAACCTCCGCGCCTGCCAGCATCACGTCTCCCAGCACTTCGCGATCCTCCGGCACGGTGTCATCCAGCGTGGCGATGTGGCGGCGCGGGATCACCAGCGCGTGCCGGGGCGCGACCGGGTTCAGGTCATGGAACGCGAGTACCGATTCGGTTTCGAGGATGATCTGCGGCTCCATCTCGCCGGCCGCGATACGGCAGAATACGCAATCCGTCATGTTGTTCGTCTCCCGGCTTTGCGGCCCGCGGGCTTCGGGGCCAGTGGTACGTCAGTAGTCGCGGCGACCGGACATCGCGTGCGCGAGCGTCCCGGCGTCCAGATACTCGAGCTCGCCACCCGTCGGCACTCCCTGCGCGATCCGCGTGGCCCTCACGCCATGACGTGCGGCCATTTCGGCGATGTAGTGCGCGGTCACCTCGCCCTCGACCGAGGCATTGGTCGCCAGAATCAACTCCCGGACGGCGTGGTCCTGCAGGCGCTTCTCGAGCTGGTCGAGGCCAAGATCCTCGGGGCCGATCCCGTCCAGCGGCGACAACCGCCCGAGCAGCACGTGGAACAGCCCACGGAAGTCGGTTGCCGATTCGATCGCCAGCACGTCGCCGGGGGTCTCGACCACGCAGATGACCCCGGCGTCCCGCCCGGTGTCGAGGCAGCGGGAGCAGGTCTCCTGGGCCGTCAGCGTGCGGCACACGGAACAGTGACCGACGGTATCGACCGCCGATTCCAGTGCCACAGCCAGGCGACGGGCGCCGGCGCGATCCCGCTCGAGCAGGTGCAGCGCCATCCTGCGCGCGGACTTCGCGCCGACGCCCGGAAGGCAGCGCAGGGCGGCGATCAGTTCGTCGAGGACCGCTTCCACAGGACCCCGCCCGTGCAGTGACGCAGCCGCCTCAGAACGGCAGTTTCATGCCGGCCGGAAGACCCATGCCCTCGGTGAGACCGGCCATGCGCTCCTGGGCGGCCGCCTCCGCCTTGTGTACCGCGTCGTTGATCGCGGCGGCGACAAGATCCTCGATCATGTCGCGATCGTCGTCGAACAGGCTCTGATCAATGCTTACGCGACGCACTTCGTGTTTGCCCGTCATCACCACCCGCACCAGTCCGCCACCAGCCTGTCCGTCGACCTCCATGTTGGCCAGCTCCGCCTGCACCTTCTGCATGTCTTCCTGCATCTTCTGGGCCTGCTTCATCAAGCCGCCCAAGCCACCCTTCATCATCGGTTCTCGCTCCTGGTCATCTGACTGCCTGTGCTGTACGGCGCCGCGGCCGGTCAGGGCGCAGGCTGGTCCCCTGCCCCTGCGCCGTCGGCGCGGTCGACCAGCTGCACCCTGGCGACCTCGGCACCAAAGGTTTCACGCAACGCGGCGATCACCGGATCGGCGCGCACCTCGGACTCGGCCCTAGCCTGACGCTCCGCCGCGTCTGCCGCAAGCCGGGCCGCGGGCGTGTTCGCCGAAGCCTCGCTCTGCTCCCGCAGCTCGAGACGGATGTCCTCGCCGAGGACCTGCCTGAGCGCCTCGGTCAGCCGCGCGAGGCCCCGGCCCGTGCACAGCATGCGGTGCGCGGGCTGGACCGCGATCACGACCCGTTGCCGGTCATGCTCGATCAGGTCCGCGTTCAGCGCGAGCTCCCTCGTCGGACCGGGGCTCAGGGAGTGCGCGAAGGCATGCCAGTCCAGCGGCGGTGGCTCGGCGATCCGGCTGGCGGCCGGGTCTTCCTCGCGCGCTCGAGGCCGCACCGGCGGATCCGGAATGGACGCGGAGGGATCCGGCCGGCCGGCCTCCCCCCTGGGGCGGCCGTCTGCCCCACCGGATCGAGCCGTACCCTTGGAGCTCCGCGGTTCGGTTGCCCCGGGCGTCCGCGGGTCTCGCATCGAGCGGCCCGAGGTCCGGTTCTCGCGCGGTCCCGCAGTCTGCGGCTGTGCCTGCTCTGGGGGCGGGCGCTCTGCGCGGGATGCACTGCCAGAGGCGCCGGAGTCCCTGGAGGGCGGCACCTCGGGCCGGAAGGCGAGCACACGCAGCAGCGTCATCTCCACCCCGATGCGCGGGTCCGGTGCGTGCGGCAGGTCGCGCCGCCCGTGAAGCAGGATCTGGTAGGCGAGCTGAATGTCCTCCGGCGCCTCGCGCCCGGCCGCCTCGCGCTGCCATGCGGAGAGACCGTCATCGGCCTCGGTTTCCGAGCCGGACGCGGCGGGATCCCGCGCCATCGCCTGGCGCACCGCCACCGCGTGCACGAGCGCCGCGAGCGCATCCAGCAAACGCGGCCAGTCGGGCGCAAGGGCGTCCAGTTCGGCCAGGATTGCGAGCAGGCGCGGACCGTCGCCGGCCCAGGCGGCGTCGAGGAGTTCGGTCAGCCGCCGGCGCGGCAGCAGTCCGATCATGTCGCAGACCTCCGCCTCCGTCAGGCCCTCGCCGGCATACGCGATCGCCTGCTCGGTGAGGCTGAGGGCATCCCTCATGCTGCCCTCGCCCGCCTCGGCAAGCCGCAGCAGGGCGCCGGCCTCCGCCGGAATTCCCTCGGCCGCGAGGATGCGCTCGAGATGTTCGGCCATCATGGCCGCCGGCATCGCCTTCAGGTTGAACTGAAGACAGCGGGACAGGACGGTGACCGGCAGCTTCTGCGGATCCGTGGTCGCCAGCAGGAACTTCACGTGCTCCGGCGGTTCCTCCAGGGTCTTCAGCAGGGCGTTGAAGCTCTTCTCGGAGAGCATGTGGACTTCGTCGATCAGGTAGACCTTGAAGCGGCCGGACACCGGCGCATAGGACACGTTGTCGAGCAATTCCCGGGTGTCGTCCACGCGGGTCCGGGAGGCCGCATCCACCTCGATGAGGTCGAGATGGCGTCCCTCCGCGATCTCAACGCAGGACCGGCACTGGCCGCAGGGCGTCGCGGTGACCCCCGTCTCGCAGTTCAGGCAGCGGGCCAGGATCCGGGCGACCGTAGTCTTGCCGACACCGCGGGTGCCGGAAAACAGGTAGGCGTGATGCAGACGGTTGCCGTTGAGCGCGTTCACCAGCGCCCGCACCACGTGGGGCTGCCCGACCATGTCCTCGAATCGTCCGGGGCGCCACTTTCGGGCCAGCACCTGATGTGTCATCGGCTCCCGCTGTCCTCGGTCTGCCCCGCAGGGCCGTGCGAAGGGGTGGTGACCCGCACCCGCCACACCTCGGCGCCCGAATCGGCTGCTACCGTTGCTCCCTTCCGGGCCTGGCGGGGTTCACAACCTATCGTCGCGAGGGGACCGGCACGGACCACCATAACGCTGTGCCTGGGAAACCAGGCGAGCATGGAAGGTTCCCGTTTTCGAACGCCGCCGTCAACCGTCCGGGCCCGCGAGCAACGGGCGCCCGGCACGCGACCGGATCGGTTATTCGAAAAAATCTATCACCGTCATTCAATCATTCGATTAGAAGTATTGGCTCCCAGCCCGTAACCTTGCCCCCAATTCAGCCAAGGTTGCACGAGAGAATTCATTCATCCAGCGACTCACTACAGCAAGGAGAACCTCATGAATCTGCAAGCACGAGAAGGACAGCGCGTACCCGAAGTCACGTTCCGCTGCCGCAAGGACAACGAATGGAACGACATCCGCGCCCAGGACGTCTTTACCGGCCGTAACGTGGTCGTCTTCGCCCTGCCCGGCGCGTTCACCCCGACCTGCTCCTCGGCGCACCTGCCACGCTACAATGAGCTGGCGCCGGTATTCGAGGCGCACGGCATCGACGAGATCGTGTGCGTGTCGGTGAACGACGGCTTTGTGATGGAGGCCTGGCAGAGCGACCAGGGAGCGGACCGTGTCACCTTTCTCGCCGATGGCAACGGCGAATTCACCGCGGGCATGGGCATGCTGGTGGACAAGTCGGACCTGGGATTCGGCAAGCGTTCCTGGCGCTACTCCATGCTGGTCCGTGACGGGGTCATCGAGAAGCAGTTCATCGAACCCGACGAGCCCGGTGATCCCTTCGTCGTCTCCGACGCCGACACCATGCTCGAGCACATCGCCCCTAACGCCTCGCGCCCGAGAGACGTGGTGCTGTTCACCAAGCCGGGCTGCCCCTACTGCAAGGCGGCGAAGGAAGACCTGCAGAATTCGGGCATGGAGTTCGAGGAGATCGTGCTCGGCCGCGACACCACCCTGCGTGGGCTGCGCGCCGCGACCGGAGCGATGACCGTGCCCCAGGTCTTTATCGCGGGAAACCGGATCGGTGGTTCGGAGGACCTGAAGGCCTGGCTCGCCGAGCGCCAGGCCGCCTGAGGTCTCCGCGCCGGGGGCGGAGTCCCCGGCGCACCCGGCCGGCCTTTCGGTCCCGTACCGCCCGGTACGGTAGAATTCGACGGAAATCCCCAATTCATCACTCGCGGGCGCCCCTCCACCAGGGCGCAGCCGCGTCCGGAAACTGAACGGGAGCCAACATGGAACAGTACGACATCCTCGTTATCGGCGGGGGCAGCGGCGGCCTGGCCGTGGCCGAGCGGGCCGCAGGGCACGGTGCCCGTGTCGCGGTCTTTGATCCCCGGCCCCTCGGGGGGACCTGTGTCAACGAGGGCTGCGTCCCGAAGAAGCTCACCTGGTACGCGTCCCATCACATGAGCCACGCGCGCCATGCCCATGAATTCGGAGTGGATGTCGAGGTCCGGGGCCTGCGCTATGCGGATCTGGTGCAGCAGCGCCAGGACTTTCTGACGATGCTCAACGACTACTGGTCCGGCTACCTCGAGCGGCTCGGCGTCCATCACGTAGCCGAGCGCGCGGAACTCGTCGATGCCCGCACCGTATCCGCCGGCGGCAGGGAATATTGCGGCGAACGCGTGGTGATCGCCACCGGCGGCGAACCGATTGTCCCCCGGATGCCGGGGCACGAACTCGGGGCCACCTCCGACGACCTCTTCCAGTGGGAGGACCTGCCGCGATCCATCGCCATCATCGGCGCGGGATACATCGGCCTGGAGATGGCCGGCATGTTGCGCTCCTTTGGAGTCGACGTGACGGTCATCGCGATGGAAAACCGCGTGCTCGAGATGTTCGACCCGATGATCAGCCACGTGCTCGAGCGCCACATGGAGGAACAGGGAATTGCCCGGCACCTGGGAGCACCGGTCACCGGCCTCGAGGGGACGGCGGGCGCGGTCACCGTGCATGCGGGCGAGGACCAGAGGCACGGCCCGTTCGAGCGCGTGCTGTGGGCCGTGGGCCGGCGCCCGCATACCCGCGACATCGGCCTCGATTCCGCCGGCGTCGAGATCCTGCCAAACGGCACCATTCCGGTGAATGAATGGCAGGAGACCAGCGTCGCGGGCGTGTTTGCGCTCGGCGACGTGATCGGCAAGGCGCCACTGACCCCCGTGGCGATTGCGGCGGGGCGCCGGCTGGCCGACCACTGGCTCGCGCCGGATAGCAATCCCGTTCCGGTGGACTACGGCCAGATTCCGACCGTGACCTTCACGCATCC
>JAGTVE010000170.1 GCA_018224485.1 Thioalkalivibrio sp.
CCGGAACAGGTTCGCGAAGGCGAGTACCTGCTGCGCGCCGGTGGGTGCGTCTCCTGCCACACCGGGGAGGCGGACGACGCTCCGTTCCTCGCCGGCGGCCGGGCGATCGAGACCCCGGTCGGCACCTTCTACGGGCCCAATATCACGCCGGATCCGGAGACCGGGATCGGAGGCTGGTCGGAACGCGATTTCGAGCGGGCGCTGCGGCATGGCCGCAGTCCCACCGGACGCCACTACTACCCGGCCTTCCCCTATACCTCCTACACGCGGATGCGTTCCGGGGATGTCGCCGCGCTCTGGGCCTATCTGCAGACGGTGGAGCCCGTGCAGCGCGAGAACCGTTCCCACGAGCTCGAGTGGTTCGCCCGCTTCCGGCCCGGGCTTGCGGTGTGGAAGTTCCTGCACTTCCGCCCCGCGTCCTTCGAGCCGGATGCCGATGCCTCCGCCGAGTGGAACCGCGGCGCCTACCTCTCCAGCGCGCTGGCCCACTGCGCGGAGTGTCACTCGCCGCGTACCCTCACCGGCGGGATCAAACCTGGCCTGCGCTACGCGGGGGCGCGCATGGCGGGCGGAGACACTGCACCGAATGTCACGCCGGACCGGGAGACCGGGATCGGTAGCTGGAGCGCGCGGCACCTGATGCGCTACCTGGATCTGGGCATGGATCCGGAGGGGGATTTTGCCGGCGGCGCGATGGGCGACGTGATCAGCGAGGGCACGAGCTTCCTGACCGATTCCGACCGCCGGGCGCTGGTCGTGTATTTTCGCTCGCTGGAGCCGATCCGGTACGAGTTGCCGCCGGCGGAGTAGCGGGCGCACGCGGGATCCGCCCCGGTCGGGTGCTCCGCCGGTCCCGTCGACGCCGTGTCCGCTGCCGACCATCCGGCGCGCCCTGGCCTGCTCAGTCCCCGCGCCGGGTTCCGCGGCTGTCATCCGTCCGATCGGGCTCCGGCTCCGCGGATGCCGGTTCGTCCGCCCAGTCCGGATCGGTTTCGTCGGCGTCATCCGCTGAAAGCCGGATCCTCGCGGGCAACGGGTCCACCCGCCGCAGGAATGCCGCGGCCAACACGCCGGCAATGGCGCCGAACAGGTGGTACTCGAAGGAGATCGCGGGTTCCGACGGGATGATGCCGGAGGCCATGCCCCCGAACAGCAGGAAGACGACCAGCACCAGGGCGACGGAGAGTGCGTCCCGGCGCAGGATGCCCATCAACACCACGAAGAACATCAGCCCATGAGTCAGGCCACTGACGCCGATGTGAAAGCTCTCGCGCCCGAACAGCCAGACGCCGATACCGCTCAGCAGCCAGATCAGCGGCACGGCGTGGCGGGTGGCCCGCGGAAACCCGTACATTGCGATGATCCCGAGCCCGAGCAGCGGTGCGGTGTTGGACAGCAGGTGTGTCCAGGATTCGTGGATCAGCGGCGCGGTCACCACGCCCGGCAAGCCGATGAGCGTGCGCGGGAGTACACCGAGCCATGCGTAGCTGATACCGGTCAAGGCCTGTACCGCCGCGATCAGCCAGAGGCCGCTCACGGCGACAAGGGGCCAGAGCAGTGCCTGGATCAGCCGGCCCGGATTTCGGTTCGATGTCGGTGCGGTCGGCGGGGAGGGGTCGCTCATTCCATCCAACATAAGTGTTTCGAGGAACCTCGGGCAAGCAGTAGGTCCTAAGGTCAAGGATGTCGTCAATCGGCCGATGATCAGCATAGGTTGCCTGTTTTCCGACCAGTCTCCCGTGAACACTGTTTTGGGGTTAACTGTCATGCCCGTAGGCAAGGCACCCCGGAGAATGAAAACCAGCCACGGAAGAACACGGAAGGCACGGACAAGAGTTTACAAGCCCATCATATTCCGTGATGTCCGTGTTCTTCCGTGGCTGGGTTTTCACGCTAGCCTGGCGGTCGATTCACGGGATAGCGGGGCGCTGCAGAGGATGATCCAGTGGATCCGTGGGGGTGACCATTGAATGCAAGGGTAGTCCGAGGGACGATCACGCCGTTCATCCTTGCCCTGCTTCTGGCCGCCTGCGGAGGCGGCGATGGTGACGATGCCGCGGATCTGTATGAGGTGTCGGGATCGATTGTGCCCGAGGCGCTGACCAGGGCTGACACCGATACAAACGATCCGTTGACGCCGCTGGTTCGCAACAACCTCCCGGAAGAGGCGCAGCCGGTCATCTCTCCGGCCTTGATCGGCGGTTTCGTGGCGGCGCCCGGAACCGATACCCGTTTTGGTCCCGACGGAGACGAACAGGATGTATTTCGGGTGGATCTGCGGTCGGGAGAGAGGATCGTGCTGGATTTCCCTGATTCGCCTGAAGCGGATCTCGGCCTGTACCTGCTCGACGAGGATGGTGATGCCGTCGACGCGACGGTCGGGTCCTCCGCGCCGCTCAGCCTCGCCCCCCATTCTTCCGTTACCGATTCCTCCGGCACCTACTTCGTGGTCGTCCGTGCCTACTCCGGGGCCTCGAACTATGCCTTGCGCCTGGACGCCACCCACTCCCTCGCACTGGAGTCCCGCCGTGCGGCCCGGGTTTCTGACGACTTCGTTCCCGGCGACCTGATCGTGCAGAGCACCCTCGATCGCGGAGTCAGCGCGGCGGGGGCGGCGCGTGGCATGGGGCTTCAGATCACCGCCGGGCATCCGGCGCGGGAGCAACTGTGGCGCATTCCGGAGGGTCGGGCCGGGCAGGCCATTGAGGCCCTGTCAGGGTGGTCTCCGGTGCCGCGACACCGGCTCCGCTGGATGGATCCGGTGCGTCAGGCGCGATACGAGACCCTCCGGGCCAGGATGGCGCTCAATGGGATGCCGGATGTCGAGACGGTTGCGCTCAACCATATCGTGCGGCCGACGCGTCTGCCCAACGATCCGTATCAGGATTTGCAATGGTTTCACCGCAACATCGATCTGCCGCTCGCGTGGGACATCGCCACCGGGGAGCCTCCGGATCCGGAGGTTGTCGTGGCGGTGATCGACACCGGGGTATTCCTGGATCACGAGGATCTCCGTGACCAGCTGCTTCCCGGCTATGACTTCATCGAGATGGAGCCCAGCGGCGACGACCCCGGGGACTCGCCAACGCTCGGCGCGAGCTCCTGGCATGGCACGCATGTCGCAGGCATCGCTGCGGCCGCCTCCGACAACGGTACGGGCGTCGCCGGGGTCTCCTGGGGCGCCCGCATCCTGCCGATCCGGACCCTGGGAGAGGGGGGCGGTACCCTCTATGACACCCTCCAGGGCATCCGCTATGCGGCGGGGCTTCCGAACGACTCGGAGACCGTTCCCGAGCGTCCTGCCGATGTGATCAACTTGAGTCTGGGTGGCGGTTCCTTCTCGCAGGAGCAGGCTGATCTGTACCAAAGCATTCGTGACGACGGGATCTTCGTTTTTGCGGCATCCGGCAACAGCGATGGGTCGGTCACCTTCCCGGCGGCCTACGATGCGGTGTTCGCGGTCGGCGCCACCAATGCATTGAACGAGCGGGCCTTCTATAGCAGTTTCGGTAACGAACTGGCATTCGTGGCCCCGGGTGGCGACATGCGCGAAGATCGGACCGCCGATGGCTACGCGGACGGCCTGCTCAGCACGCTGGTCGACGATACGAGCGGTTCCCGCGAGTCCAACTACGCCTTTTACCAGGGGACCTCGATGGCAACGGCGGTCGCCTCGGGAGTCGCGACGCTGGCGCGCTCGGTCGATCCCGCATTGCGCCCGGAGCGCTTTGAACAGCTCCTCGTCTCCGGGCTTCTGACCGATGATCTCGGTCCGGACGGCTGGGATGCGGAGACCGGCTGGGGGCAGATCAACGCACTCAGGATGTTGCTGGCCGTCACCGATGGTGGATCCGATCTTGGTCCGATCCTCGCGGCGGACCCGGGGCGCCTCGATTTCGGGCTGACCGAAGAACTGCTGGAATTCTCGTTGCGCAATGCCGGTAGCGGCTCGCTTCAGGTGACCGACGTGACCGCGGATACTCCCGGCGAGGTCGAGTGGATGCTGGTCAACCCGAAGTCGGTTGACGAAGACGGACTGGGGTCCTACACCGTGATGGCCGAGCGCGACGGGCTCCCGGACGGAATCTACGAGGGGAGTATACGGGTGCAGACGGAGTCGCTTGCGGATCTGGTCATCCCGGTGCTGCTGCGGGTGGCGGCACCGGAACTCGCCGTGGACACGGTGGGACGCATCTACGTGCTGCTTCTGGATGTCGATGGAGAGACGATTGCAGCGCAGGGGCTGGATCCGGAGGACGGCATCTACAGCTACCGCTTCGATGAAGTGGCTGCCGGTGAGTATCACATCGCCGCCGGCACCGATATGAATAATGATGGTTCCATCTGCGACGCTGGCGAGGCCTGCGGCTCCTACCCGACCCTGTCGTTGTTCGAGCGCATCCGGATCGATCGGGATCGTGACGGGCTGGATTTCTCCGTGGGTTTTCGGGCGCGGGCGGGAGACGCGATCCTGGGTTCCGGGTTGGATATGCCTGGCGATGGTCTGCAGGGTTTTGCCCGGCCGCAAGGACTGTCGTCCCGGAAGGGATCAGTGACTGGAAGGATTGCGCCGTAGCCTCTGCACGCGAGTTGATCGACCGCACTACCGTTCCCGGGGGCGGGATTATGGGTTTTGTCCCGTTGTCAGGCTAAACTAAGGGTTGGAGCGTAGACCGTCACTCGTGGATGGTCGTCGAGGAGAGGGCTTCCATGTGAGCCTTCCGGTCCCCCTGAACCGTGCTCCGCCTCCTCAATAAAGCGACGCGGCAACGAGTCCGAACGGTCACCTGGCACGTGCCTGGATGATCGCTGTCGCGCATATTCTCAACAGGAAGGAGAACAGCCCCTGATGAACGACCCTCAAGCAGTCTCGCCGCGGCGCCGCCTGCAGGAACTGCTGGCGATCCCGGATAGCAAGCGCAGTGAAGAGGAATGGGACGAACTCATCGAGCTGGAGATCTCGCTGGCCTCGGTGAATCAGCTCGGCGAACCGGAAAAGCGCAACCGCCCCAACGGTGGCTCCGCCCCTTCCGGAGAAGGCCGTTCCGGGGGGCGCGGCCCGAGGGGCCGCAAGGGTGCACCGCGCCCCCAGCGCCGTCAGCCCCGGGCTGCCGGCAACTGACGTCCGGCAACATCCCGCATCGCCCGGCCGACGATCGGCACGGCATCCGTCATTCCCCCGTCTCCTCGCCGAGCCTGCACGCGTCCGGCGGCAAATGATGGCGTGATTCCGGCAGCCGCGACTCACTGAGTCCGTCAACGGCCACAGAGCGCTTCCTGTCACCTGTCGGGTTCTCTCCTCCCGCGGTCTGCTATCTTTCCGGCTTGGGCCGGAGAGGGTCGGTAATGACGGCAGCACAAGTCCTGCAACCCGGTTTCATGGTCGTGCACGGAAACCGCATGCAGGACCTGCGTGCGCTGGCCATCGAGTGGATGCGCCGCCATCCCCTCGATCCCCTCGAGAACGAGACGATCCTGGTTCAGAGCAATGGCATCGCGCAGTGGCTGAAGCTGGCGCTCGCCCGGGACCCGGATGCCGGGGGTGGCGGCTGCGGCATCGCCGCCGCGCTGGAGGTGGAGCTCCCGGCGCGGTTTCTCTGGGCCGCCTACCGGGCGGTGCTTGGACCGGAGGGAGTGCCCGCCGACTCCCCGTTTGCGAAGGCCCCGCTGACCTGGCGCCTGATGCGCCTGCTTCCCGAATTGCTGGATCTGCCTGAATTCGCCCCGCTGGAGCGCTTTCTGGGCGAGGACGACGGTCTGCGCAAGCGCTGGCAGCTGGCGCGCCAGCTGGCCGACCTGTTCGACCAGTACCAGGTCTACCGCGCGGACTGGCTGGCCGACTGGGCCGCTGGGCGCGACCAGCTGCGCGACGCCCGCGGGACGATCGCGGCCATGGATTCGGGTCAGCGCTGGCAGGCGTCGCTGTGGCGCGCGATCCGGGCGGACATGGACCCGGATCAGCGGGAGCAGAGCCGGGCCGCGGTGCACCGCCGGTTCATGGAAGGGGTCCGGAGCCTGAACCGGCGGCCGGCAGGCCTGCCGCGGCGCATCGTGGTCTTCGGTATCTCGTCGCTGCCGTCCCAGAGCCTCGAGGCGCTGGAGGGGCTCGCGCGCCTGTGCCAGGTGCTGCTCTGCGTGCACAATCCCTGCGAGTACTACTGGGCCGACATCGTTGCCGACCGGGATCTGCTGCGCGCCGCGCGCCGTCGCCAGGAACCGAGGCCCGGCATGCCCGCGGAGCTCAGCGACCCCGAGCGGCACCAGCACGCGCACCCGCTGCTCGCGGCCTGGGGCAAACAGGGCCGGGACTACATCCGGCTGCTGGACGAGCACGACGATCCGCAGCGCTACCGGGCCTTGCTGGAAGCGCTCCCCTGGCAGCGCATCGACCTCTTCGAGGCGCAGCCGGACGGCAGCCTGCTGGGGCAGATCCAGGATGACATCCGCGCGCTGCGCCCGCTCCACGAGACCCGGGACCGCTGGCCTGCGGTGACCGCGGCACGGGATGGCTCCCTGCGCTTCCATGTCGCGCACAGCCCGCAGCGGGAGGTCGAGGTACTGCACGACGAACTGCTGGAGCGCTTTCAGCGGGATCCCGAGCTGCGTCCCCGGGACGTGATCGTGATGGTGCCGGATGTCGAGACCTATGCGCCGCACGTGCAGGCGGTGTTCGGGCAGCTCGACCAGGCCGATCCGCGCTTCATCCCCTTCACGCTGTCCGACCGTAGCCGGCGCCGGCAGGAACCCCTGCTGGCCGCCTTGGAGAGGCTGCTGGATCTGCCGGAATCCCGCTTCGCGGTCAGCGACCTGCTTGACCTGGTGGAGGTGCCCGCGGTTCGGCGCCGGTTTGGCATCGAGGGCAGCCGCCTGCATCAGTTGCACGCCTGGATCGAGGGCTCCGGAATCCGCTGGGGACTGGACGCCGGGCAGCGGGCGACGCTCGGCCTTCCGGAAGGCCTCGAGCAGAACACCTGGCGTTTTGGCCTGCAGCGGATGCTGCTCGGGTACGCGGTCGCGGGGCCGTGGGGGCGGCCGTCCCCGTGGGCCGGTATCGAGCCCTTCGACGAGATCGGCGGACTGGACGCGGCCCTCGCCGGACAGCTCGCACGGCTGCTCGATGCGCTGAACCGCTGGTGGAGGCTTCTGCGCGAGCCCGTTGCGCCCGGCGAGTGGGTCACGCGGCTGCGCGGTCTGCTGGATACCTTCCTCGCCGCCGATGAGGAGCGCGAGCAGTGGCTGCTGAGCCGGCTCGACGAGGCCCTGGAGGACTGGGAGACCGACTGCGCCGCCGCGCGTCTCGAGGAGCCGTTGCCGCTGACGGTGGTGCGCGAGAGCTGGCTGGAGGCGGTCGATCAGCCGGGACTCGCGCAGCGCTTTCTCGGGGGCGCGGTCAACTTCTGCACCCTGTTGCCGATGCGCGCGATCCCCTTCCGGGTGGTCTGCCTGCTCGGGATGAACGACGGGGACTATCCGCGCGCGCCAGTCGCGATGGACTTTGACCTGATGGCCCGGGACTACCGCCCCGGCGATCGCTCCCGGCGCGAGGACGACCGCTACCTGTTCCTGGAGGCCCTGCTCTCGGCCCGCGATCAGCTCTACGTGAGCTGGGTCGGGCGCAGTGTGCGCGACAACGCCGAACGGCCGCCCTCGGTGCTGGTGAACCAGTTGCGCGATCACATCGCCTCCGGCTGGCAACTCGAAGGCGCCGATGGCGACTCGCTGCTGCGCGCGCTGACCGTGGTGCACCCGCTGCAGCCCTTCAGCCGCGACAACTTCCCCGCGCATGGCGAGGGGCCGTTGTTCACGTATGCGCGTGAGTGGGCCGGGTATCATCACGCACCGCCGCCCGACGAGCGCGGGTCGGCGCCGCTGCCCGCATGCGAGCCCGAGGGTCCGCTCCGGCCGGAGGATCTCGGGGGCTTCCTCAGGAACCCGGTGCAATCCTTCTTCAACCGTCGCCTGGGTGTGTACTTCGACGAGGATGTCCCGGCGCCGGTAGACCAGGAGCCCTTCGCGCTGGACGGTCTCGCACAGTGGCAGCTGCGCGACGCACTGGTTGCCGCGGCATTGGATCCAGCTGGAGACCCGGCCCGCTGGCCACCGCGGATTGAGGCCGCGATGGCAGGCCTGCAGCGTGCCGGACGCCTGCCGCTTGCCGCCGTGGGCACCGCCGAGGCCGCGGGGCTGCGCACCGAGGTCGCGGGTCTGCTGGAGCGCTACCGCCTGCTGGCTGCCGAATACCCCCTACCCCTGGATGGCACCGAACCACTGCATTTCGAGCATCAGGGGATCGCGGTCGAGGGCGAACTGGCCGGATTGCGCGGCGACGGCAAGGGCGGGCGATGCCTGCTGCTGCCGCGTCCCGGGAACGTGACCTCGGGCCGCAAGGCGGTGCCGCGCCACGACGCGCTCCTGTACCCCTGGGTGGTCCACCTGATGGCGAATGCCTCCGGGCTGAATCTCGCCACGCGGGTCGTCGGTACCGACGGGTCGCTGCTCCTCCCGCCGCTGCCGGAGG
>JAGTVE010000171.1 GCA_018224485.1 Thioalkalivibrio sp.
CCCATTACAAAGATGTCTTTCATCTGCCACGCTCCGTTGTCCTGACCGGCAGCCACTAAGCCCCCTCGTCGCGATCGCCCGAGCCGCTCCGTAACCTCCAGCAGAACCCGGCGGTCGCGGAAGCCAGTTGCTCGGCGTCACATCGGACGCGATTGCGCGCCAGATCGCCGCACCTTTGATGGAGTATAGAGAGCCGAGGCCTTTCCCGCGGGATCGACTTGGCAAGCGCCATCTTCCGAACCGGCGTATCCGCCGACCGTGAGCAGCGCAACACTCAGGCGCGCGGCTTCAGCAGCGCAGCATGCTCGTGCAGAAAGTCGACGAAGGTTTCCGCCACTACCGAGAGCTGCTTGCCCCGTGGCCAGACCACGTACCACGAACGGCGAACCGGAAACCCGGTGACATCGAGGACCGCGAGTCCCTCGACCGCGAGATCCCCGAGGGTGTTCTGTGAGAGCACTCCAAGCCCGAGGCCGCCCGCAACCGCCTGCTTGATGGCTTCGTTGCTGCCGAGCTCCATGCGCACCCTGAAATGAACCCCGTTCTCTGCGAACACCCGCTCCACCGTCATCCGGGTGCCCGAACCCTCCTCGCGTGCGATGAAGATCTCATCGGCCAGCTGGGCGAAGGGTATTCGGCGTCGCCCCGCCAACCGGTGGGCCCGGGGAGCGATCACGACCAGATTGTTCTCCATTAGCGGCTGGCTTTCGATCTCCCAGCCATCCGGCGGCACACCCATGACGTAAAGGTCATCCTCGTTATGCCCCAATCGTTCGAGCAGACGGTTGCGGTTGATGACCTCCAGGGTCACATCGATACCGGGATACTCGGTGCAAAACGGTCCGAGCACGCGGGGCATGAAGTACTTGGCAGTGGTGACCACCGCGATGCGCAGACGGCCCTGCTTGAGTCCCTTCAGGTCCGCGATGGATTGCTCGAACCGGTTCCACGTGTCCAGCCAGTCGGAGCAGGTTGCAAGAAGCTCCCGACCGGCGTCGGTCAGGCACACCTGCCTGCCAACCTGTTCCAGCAGCGGCATGCCCACCTCCTCCTGAAGCTGGCGGATCTGCTTGGACACCGCGGGCTGGGTGACGTGAATCTCCTCGGCCGCACGAGAAAAGCTACCGAGGCGTGCCACCGCTTCGAAGACCTGGAGCTGGCGCAGGGTGACGTGCATGCCTGGCATCATCAATCCTCAACAACGGTTTTCGTCACATCGTGAATCATAACGAATCTTTCAGTGTTTCCTACCTTTCGCGATGACCCGATCGCCATCCATTCCATCAATCGAGCCCGAAGAGAGGTCCGAAGGTCCGCAACTCCCACCCATCGACTCAGAGACGGTGAGAGTACAGGACCTCGACCGGGTCGATGTAGATGATGCACGCGTAATCCGCCGCATATCGCTCAGAAACGGCATCTGCGATCTTCTTGGCGGAATCCGGGTCGGCCGTTATCACCTCGATCTTGATATTTCCAAAGTGATCGAGGACCGAGGGTTCACCCGACGAGCGCGTGTTGTGACTCCCCATACCGCCCGCAGCAATCAGCGTGTATCCGCTGGCGTCATAGCTCTCTATGATGGCGGCGACGGCCTTTGTAAGAACCTTCTCGGTAACGATTACCAAACGCGTAGCCTGTTGTGTCATGACAAATTCACTCCTGCCAGTTGGCTTTTTAAAATTGAACGGGCGATCCGGTCATCACGAAGGCTGGTGACACGGATGCCCGCAGGTCGTCTCATGCGTTCAGAACACGGCCTCAGCAAGTGCGATATAAAGCGGTATCCCGACTGCTATTGCCACCGGTGTACCCACACTCGTTGATGCGCCAACATACGCCGAAGGATTTGCTCGCGGTATCCCCGCCCGCAGCGTCGGCGGACCCGAGATGTCGGAACTGGATCCAGCAATGACGGCAAGGATCACCACCCCGCCGGGACTGAACCCCGTCAGGACATGTGCGAGGTAGCCGAAGCCAAAAGCGATCAGACCGTGCACGAGCGGTGCCACCGCAGCATAGACCGCGAACCAGTGGGCCACGCGTCGCAGCTCCTGGATGCGGCTGTAGGCCTCCATACCCATGATCAGCATCAGGACCGAGAGCAGGCCGCGGAACAGCGGGTCATAAAAGCTTTCGTAGACGGATTCGGGACGCGTCAACAAGCCCAGAGCGATCCCGAGCAACAGGGCCGACAACGCCGAGCCCTGCAGACTTTCCTTGATAATGGGCCAGATACGCACCTTTTCCGCCGTGCCTTCCCGACCCTTGAAGTACAGATTGGCCAGCACGATCGCCATTACCAGCGCCGGGATGTCCATAAAGGGATACAAGGCAGGCGCCCATTGCTCGTAATCGATGGCCTCGCTTTCCAGCACCACGATCGCGGCGGCCAGCGTTGACCCACTGACGGCCCCGAAAAGTCCACCCGTGGCAATACCATCCTCAGTGCGCACGGCCGGCAGCATGGCCAGAGTGACACGTGAGATAAGAACGATCCCGATACCTATCATTACCGCAAGCAGGGCCGGCAGTATCATCTCCGCCAGATTGGCTTCGCGGATCGACATACCCCCTTCGAGACCAACCCTCAGCAGCAGCATGAAAACGATGAACTTATAAATGGATTCCGATATCACCAGACGTGTACCCAACGCAGCGATCACGATTCCTCCAATCAGGAATGCCAGCGTGGGTGACTGGAACTGAATCAGAAAACGGCTCATTAATTCAAGTATTGACTCCAATGTCTTCCCTCCATTCCGCAGGATCATCAATAGAAACCCGGAACTCAGGATAGCGACACCAAATAAATAACGATAATGATTTTTATTTTTGGACTGCATAACCTTAAGGTTATGCTGAATTGAAGGCCAGGGTAGGGACTGATTACGTAGGGGGTGTCCACGGACGCCAGGCCCCCGGGCTTAGGTTGGGGGGCCGACCCTGGATTCCTGGTCCGCCCCCAATGTCTTACGCCCGCTGGAACGCTTGCGCCAGACCTCGAACCGGTCGAGGACACGATGATAGGTCTGGGCATACCACTTCGCGTCCTTCTTGATCGCGGACTCGGCGTTGTAGGGGTGCGTCGGTAGCTGGATTCCCATATCGATACCCGCCTGCGGGTGCCGCCCTACCAGGCGTAACGCGGATCGCCGCGCCGGACCATAGGCCATGCGTTCCGCCAGTCTCGCCAGCGGTTCGGTGCCGGTGGCGTAGCGGATGAATTCACGGGCACGGTCCGGCCGGGCGGCGCCGCGTGGAATTACCCAGGTCTGCCGTTCCTGGAGCTGGCCATCCCAGAGGATCTCGATCGGGCTTTCGTGATCCAGGCGGGCATTGAAGAAGCGTCCGTTGAAACCCGAGGCCATCACCACCTCACCGGTCTCCAGCATCTTCACCGGCTCGTCCCCGTCCCGCCACCAACGGATCGACCCGGACAGGGTATCGAGCTGGTCCAGCGCCAGGTCCAGGCCTCGCTGTGTGCTTAGGACGCTGTACAGTTCTGCACGGGGAACGCCGAGTGAACGCAGGGCCCATTCGAGGTTCCCGGCCGGGGTGGCCTGGAGTGCGCGCGGGCCCGGGAATTCCTCAAGATCAAAGAGGTGCTGCAGCCTGCGCGGGCGCACGCTGCCGAAGGCTTGACGGTTGTAGGCGATCACGGTGGCGAAGATGGTGTGGGTGATCGCGCAACGTTCGCGCGACCCGGGCAGGAAGTCGTCTCGCGCCGGGATGCCCCCAGCGGATGGAGGCAGCTCCAGCCCCTCCAGGGATTGCAGCAGGCCCGCCTCGCAGGCGGCCATCGCCTCACTCATGGACATGTCTACGAGGTCCGGCGGATCCTCAGCGTGCAGGATATCCAGCCCCCCGGAGTACGGGACGCTTGCGATCTTCCCGTTTCCCTCCCCTTCGAAGGGTTCGAACAGAATCTCGCGCTGCGCAGCCTCGTAACTGCCGCCCCAGGTCGCAACGATCAGCGCGTCTTCTGCGGGCGTCGCGGCGCCGGGCACGAGCAGGCTCAGCAATAGTGGGAGGGCCCGGCTAACGGTCATGGCACTACGCCACGCCTGACAATGAAGATCCCCGCCCCCGCTTGCGGGACAGATCCGCCGCGGGCGGTTTTCGAACCGCCCTTCCGGCCGCCAGGTGCAGCCGTTGCGTCCCTTCCAGTCAACGCGTGGCATGTTCTTCCCTGCGCATGTCTTCCAGGATGTCCAGATAGGCCCGGATCAGATCGGACTCGAAGACCGTGCCCAGCAGACGATTGTCCGCATCCACGACCGCCACGCCCTCCCCGATAAAATCACGCAACAGGTTCATTGCGTCCCAGACCGTGGTCTCGGCATTCATCACGATCTCATCGCGCCCGCAGTAGTCACGGGCCGGGACGTGATCCGGGGCCTGCAGTATGCGCTGCAGGCGCAGTGTACCGACATACCGGCCGGTACCGTCCACCAAATGGCAGGAGGTCGCATCAGCCGTCTGCATGGCCTGACGGGCATCGGCCACATGGGCGTCCGCGGGCGCCGTCGCATGGTGAGTGCTGACAAGGGAGCCAATCGTCCGGGACGCCAGCAGGGCCTTGCTGCGCCCGCGCGACAGATCGAGGCCGCGATCACGCAACTGACGATCGAAGAACGAGCGTCCGAAGATCCGCGAGGCGACCAGGTTGGCCAGTGCGACACTCGCGAGCGCGGCGATGGTGAGTTCGTAGCTGCCGGTCAGCTCGAACACGATCACGACCGCGGTCAGCGGGGCCCCGATGACCGGGGCGGTGACCGCGACCATGCCGCAGACTGCGAACACCACGAGTTCCGAAGTGCCACCTGCGAACAGCATTCCGAGCCCGGAGCCGAACAACGCCCCGAACAGGCTGCCGATCACCAGTGCCGGGCTGAAGACACCCCCGGAAAAGCCCATCCCCAGGCACCAGGCGGTGGCCAGGAGTTTCAGCACCAGCACCAGTAGCAGTTCCCACTGGGCAAAGGCCCCCTCGATGAACGCAAAGCGCAGCGTCTGCGCCCCGATGCCGAGGATCTCGGGGAACCAGAGTGCGACCAGGCCCAGGCCCATGCCGGCGAGCGCCGGCTTGCCCACCGCTGGCAGCGGCAGATGCCGGGCCATGCGCCCCACGCCCAGAATCGCATGCATGTAAACGACCGCGACCAGGGCGCTGGCCACGCCGAGGATGGGAAACAGACCGAACTCCCAGATATGGCGGACAGCTGCCGACTCGATCTGGAACAGGGGCGGCTGCGCCAGAACCGCGTTCGCGACCACGTAACCGGTGATCGCGGCCAGGGCGACCGGGGCGAAGGCGCGCAGTGCGAAGTGACGCAGGATCACTTCGTGCGCGAACAGGATCCCGGCGATCGGCGCATTGAAGGCAGTGGCGATCGCCGAGGCCACGCCACAGGCGACGATGATGTTGCCGACGGTCACATCCGAGCGCAGCAGACGCGCGAGCAGCGCGCCCAGCGAACCGCCCATGTGCACCAGCGGGCCGTACTGACCGACAGAGGCCCCACTGCCGAGGGATACGAGGCTGGAGACCCCGGAGATCAGCGCGGGACGTGCGGGGAGATCATCCTGACGCGTCTGTACCGCGGCGATGACCTCGGCGGGACCATGGGGCCGCTGCTCGCGAATCCATCGGTGCAGATACCCGACCAGAAGGCCGCCGAGCGTTGGAACCGCGATAGTGGCGAGCGGCAGCCAGACCCCCTCCGCCGCCATCATGCGGGCGCGCGGCGAAATCAGCAGCCATTCGTTTAGCCAGCCGATCGCGGCCACGAAGGCATTGGCCAGCAGGGCCGCGGCCAGACCGGTCAGCACTCCCAGCGCGACCACCCGGGCAACCTGGATCCGAAGCCGATCGGACCCGGTCGACTCCGGGCCGGTCGGTGGGGGAGAGGGCTGGGTCATTCGCTCACTGCCGACATGACGCCGTCCGCACGGGATGAAGGAGGCTCCATGTTAAGCGTGAACACTCCCCTCTTCACCCGCGGCCCCACCACCAGGCCTTCGGAGCGGGGTCAGGTCACGAGATGCTCGCGCCACGTGCCCTCTTCCATCATGGGCGCGCCGTCATCCCGCTTAACACGTGGCTGCGTCGCCCGCCTGCTCACTCCGCTGAATCCACGACATGACAGGGCAGGTCCTCGGCGACCGTCACCGGACCCGAAAAATGCTCTCGTACCCGGTCCAGCTGAGCGTCCAGATCGCGCAGACTGCGCGCCATCAGATTCGAGAGCACCAAATACCGTGGTGCGGTCTCGGCCACGAAACGTCTGATGGCCGATGGCCTGGCGTTCAGGTTGGCCGCAATGCTACCTGCGTCCTCCGGGATCGCCATGGGCATACTGTCAGCCAGGCCCACGAGGGTTCACCACCGGTGCGATCGGATATTCTGGCCGATGCCAGTCCCACCAGGCCCGGATGTCCTGATAAGCTTGCCGTCCGGCCACCCGCGCACCCCCGGTGTTGCGGAACGGCAGTGTTTACCTCTTCACTGATCCACACCAAACGGATTTCGCGCCCATGAAGGACCTGCTCCACCGCCTGTTTCCATTTCTTGCCTGGTTTCCCATGTCGCCTGCGGGCGTACGTGCCGATGTGCTCGCCGGCCTCAGTGTGGCGATGGTCCTGGTGCCCCAGAGCATGGCGTATGCGACGCTCGCCGGCCTGCCGGTCGTGTACGGGCTATACGCCGCGGCGCTGCCCGTGGTGATTGGTTCGTTGTGGGGGTCCTCGCGATTCCTGCATACCGGACCGGTCGCGATGCTGTCCCTGTTGTCCGCGGCCTCGCTGGCACCCTTCGCCGTGGCCGGCACCGATTACTTCATCCAGCTCTCCATCCTGCTGGCGCTGATGGTCGGCCTGATGCGGCTGTTCCTGGGCCTGTTCCGGCTCGGCATCATCATGAACTTCGTGTCCAACCCCGTGATGGTCGGTTTCACGAACGCCGCCGCCCTGATCATCGGCCTGTCGCTGCTGAACACCTTCTTCGATGTCCCGAAGCCGAACACCGGCGCCTTCCTGACGGATTTCCTGGGCGTAGTCGGGCAACTGCCGTTCGCGCACTGGCCAACTGTTGCATTCGGGGTCGGAACGCTGGTCGCGCTGGTCGGCATGAGCCGCGTGCTGCCCAGGTTGCCGGGCGTCCTGGTCGTCGTCGTTCTCGGGACGCTGATCAGTGCGCTGACGGGCTTCGAGCAGAACGAGACGGTCAACCCGGAGGCCATTGCCACCGAAGAGGTGCGGGAACTGTTTCTCGAAGTGGCCCGGACGCGCAACGAACTGGACGAGATCTCCACCGAAATCGGCGAAATCGGGCCCGAACTCAAGAGAGCCGAGGACTTGGGGTCTGATACGGCGGAACTCGCGGTTCGCCTGGCGCGGCTGCGCGTTGATGAGGCGCGACTCAAGAAACGTCTCAGCGATCTCCGGATCGAGGCTCACCGGCATGCGCTCACGCGGGAGGCCGCGGCCGAGGACGGCCCCGTGTTCCGCGCGCGCGAAGAAGGGGATGCTGGCCCGGCGTGGCGTCTGGTGCGTGCAGAGCCCGACTCGATCAAGCTGTCGGGTGGAGGCCGGGTGGTAGGCAACATTCCCCAGGGCCTGCCGGCCTTCCAACTTCCCGTGCTGGACTGGAACGTGATCCCGGCGCTGCTGCCCGCAGCCTTCGTGATGGCCCTGATCGGCTTCATGGAGGCGACCTCCATCTCCAGGGCCCTGGCCGCACAGCGACGCGAGAAGCTCAATGCCAACCAGGAGCTGGTGGGTCAGGGCCTGGCCAACATTGTCGGAAGCTTTTTTCAGTCCTACACCGTCAGTGGCTCCTTCTCACGCTCCGCGGTGGCCGCGCGTTCCGGTGCGCAAAGCGGGCTCTTCGCCATCATCAGCGCGGCCGGCGTCCTCGTCACGATGCTTCTGCTGACGCCCTATCTCTATCACCTGCCGCTGGCGGTACTCGCCGCGATCGTGATGTCGGCGGTCTTTGGGCTCCTGAACTTCCCAGCCCTTTTCGAGGCATGGAAGATTCACCGCGCCGATGGGGCTGCTGGGCTCCTGACCTTCGTTGTCACGCTCTACATGGCCCCCGATCTCGCGATGGGTGTGATCGTGGGTGTGGTGCTCGCCACGCTTCTGTTCCTGATGGGAACCGTTCGTCCACGCTCGGAGATCCAGGGCCTGCAGCCGGACGGCTCGCTTGCAGGCGCCATCAGCCACGAACTCCGCCCGGCGGGAGAGGACTTCGTGGTCTTGCGCTTCGATGCCTCGCTGGTGTTCATGAGTGTCGCGCACTTCGAAGAGGCCGTGATGGATGCGGTGGCAAGGAATCCGAATGCACGCGCGTTGCTGGTGATCGGGACCAGCATCAACCGAATCGATGCGTCCGGTATCGACAAGGTCCGGTCGCTGCTCACCGATCTCAAGGCCGCCGATTGCACGCTGATGTTCAGCGGCCTGAAGAAGCCGGTACGGGAGGCCATGGAGCGCGCCGGACTGCTCGACGAGATCGGACACGAAAACGTCCTTCCGAACAAGGCCGTCGCACTCGAGATCCTGCGCCACAAGGAGGCCCCGAAGGCAGCTCGCGTCGAACCGACGTCGGACTGAACGATGAGCAAAGCGCGGACCTGCTGCGGGTCAGGGCCCTGTGGCCACCTGTGATGCCTGAACCCGGTACGATCCCTGTGCCTGGACGCCCGGGGAATCGTACACGGTATCAGCGCTGATTCCGTCGCAGGGCCAGCAGGGTCGCCGGCGGACCCAGCAGCTCGAAGACGACCGTCGTGCCAATGGTGAGCGCAAGCACGGTGTCCGCCATCTCGGGAAAATAATTGGCCGCAACGAGCGCCATGCCAATCGCGACGCCGGCCTGCGGCAGCAGTGCCACCCCGAACCATGGCCGTTCCCTGCTGGGTGAACGCCCCAGCCCCGCGCCTATCCAGCCGCCAAGGATGCGGCTGAGGATGCGCAATCCAAGTAAGGCCAGGCCGATGAAGCCAAGCTCCATCAGCCGACCGATCTCCAGCGATGCGCCGGCGAGAATGAAAAACAGGATCATGAACGGCCACTGGATGTGCTCGATCTCGTGGAACGCGCGATCATGATGGCGCGCGAGATTCACTACGATCGCGCCCGCCGTGATGCCGGCCACCAGGAACGATACCTCCAGCCAGAGCGCAGCGCCTGCCGTCAGGAACACGACGCCCAGGGCCTCGGTCTGCATCGGTTCACCCTTGCGCAGCCTTCCGGTCAGAAACGCAGCCGGCACCCCGATCACCAGACCGAGGCCCATGCCGCCACCCAGATCCCTGACCGCGTGGAGCCAAAGACCGCCCTCGGTCCGACCGGACAGCATCGCGGCAAACACCAGTGCGATACTGAACACGATAATGCCCCAGGCATCGTCGATGGCCACGATGCCCTTGAGCTTGACCGCGAACGACCCGCCTCGCCCATATTGCCGCAGTACATCCTGTACGGCGGCGGGCGCGGTGGCGGTGGCGATTGCGCCGAGCAGCAACGCCAGTGCGGGCGCGACCCCGATCAGCCACAGGCCTCCTGACACGAGCGCGAATGTGGTGACCACGATCGCGATGGAGATCGCCATGATCTCGCGTCCGTGACGCCGCAAGGTCGCCGCGTTGAAGATACCGCCCAGCAGGAACGCCACCATCGTCAGCGCCAGAATCGAGAAAAACTCGTACCAGACCTCCATCTCGATGGGCAGCATATCGAGTCCCGAGCGCCCCACCAGGACACCGCAGGCCAACAGCAAGGTTACCCGTGGCAGGAGGGTGCGGCGTCCGACCTCATCCGCAACCAGTCCCAGCAGGAACAGAAGACCGAGGGTAATGAACGTCAGATCCAGGGACACAAGACCTCCTGATCAGGGACCTTGACCAATCCGGACAGGCGTCGCCGTAGCACGGCAAGGGGGCCGCCTCCTGCGCCAACGCGGGGCATCTGTTCGCGCGGTCCACTGGGGAAGGACCCAACGGTACGCCTTTTGGCCGCGGGCGCGAAGACCAGCCCGGCCGCACAGCCCGGTCGGGCAGTGCCTACAATCCGCAGCCCCCCGAGGGTCGATCGGGGATGCGCCACAGCCGAGGCCATTCCCGGCCCGATTGTGCTGGCCCCATCGTCCCGGACAGGTTGTCGGCAAGGGCCATGCAGGTATCTGGGTGCCCGCCCCTGCGCACGGCCTACTAGGAGGTCTCTTCCGGTTCCGGTGCCAGGACCTGGCCCCGCGTGATGCCGAGGACCTTCATGCGCGACGAGAGCGTCGTGGGCGGAATCCCCATCAGTTCGGCCGCGCCGTCCTTGCCAAAGACCTTGCCATTGCAGGCCTTCAGGGCGACCAGGATATTCTCGCGGTCGCGCTGCCGACGCTCGGACTCGGTCAGGATCGCATCGCCGGGAGGGCCTGCAGATGCGCAGCCAGGGTTGGACGCGGCGGCCTCGCGGAACTGTCTCCGGACCGGCAGTTCGAGCCGGAGGCGGCCGCCGTGGCCGAGTATCACTGCCCGCTCGATCACGTTCTCGAGTTCCCGCACATTACCGGGCCAGTCATAGGCAAGAAGCGCCCGCAGATCACCCCGGGTCAGCCTTACACCCGTCTTCTTCGCTCGTCTGCAGGCCCTCTTCACGAATTCGGCGGCCAGCGGGGCGATGTCGTCCGAACGCTCGCGCAGCGGCACCGACGGGATCGGAAACACGTTCAGCCGGAAAAAGAGATCCTGACGGAAACGCCCTCGCCGGACATCCTCTTCGAGGTTACGGTTTGTCGCGGCGATCACGCGTACGTCCACACGACGGGTCCGCTCCTCCCCGACCCGTTCGACCTGGCCATCCTGCAGCACGCGCAGCAGCTTGCCCTGCAGTTCGGGCGGAATCTCTCCGATCTCGTCGAGAAACAGGGTGCCCCCGTCCGCGAGTTCGAAACGGCCGACACGATCCCGGGTTGCCCCGGTAAACGCGCCACGCACGTGGCCGAAGAACTCGCTCTCGAAGAGCTCTCGCGGGATTGCTGCGCAATTCACCCGGATCAGGGGACGTTCGGAGCGCGTACTGGCCGAGTGGATCGCATGTGCTATCAACTCCTTTCCGGTACCGGACTCGCCAACGATGAGCACGCTGGCCTCCGTCGGCGCAACCAGTTCGATCTGCTCGATCACCTTTCGGATCGGTGCGCTGGCGCCGATGATCCCGTCGAAGGCGCATTCCGTGCGAATCTCCTCCTGCAGATAGGCATTCTCCATCTCCAGGCGCTCCCGGAGCTGGTTGACCTCTGCCAGCGCGCCCCGCAGGCGTTCCTCGGCCTCCCGCCGGGGCGTGATGTCCCGAAACACCACCACCGCCCCGATCAGGATCCCCCGATCCCGGATCGGGGTGCTGGTGTACTCCACGAACACCGGCCTGCCATCCTTGCGCCAGAAGACCTCGCTGTCGACACGGTGCACGATGCCGTCGCGGAACGCGGCATAGATCGGGCATTCCTCCTCGGGATAGTGCCTGCCATCCTGGTGCGTGTGGTGCACAAGATCGTGCATCGTCTTTCCGACCATCTCCGCGGCCGTCCAGCCGAGCATGCGCTCCGCGGCCGGGTTCACGAAGGTGGTCACCCCATCGGCGTTGACCCCGTAGATACCCTCGCCGGCCGCGCTGAGGATGAGCCGGTTTTCCCGCTCCAGGTCACGGAAGAACTGTTCCGCATCCCGCCACCAGGCATCCCCGCGCCTGATCCGATGTACCGCCTCGCGCCGTGCACAGCGCATGCGCCGCGACTGCAGGTCATCGATGACGGCGAAGATCAGCACTCTGGAGCGCATCTCGACGCGGGTGGCCGAGTACTCCAGCGCCTTTCGCGAGCCGTCGGAGCGCCGGAGCTCCAGCATTTCCGAGCGGGCATGGCCCCGTTCCAGGGCCTCTTCCGTGAATACCCGGAGATCCGCCAGCTGTCCCGGGTGCAGCCCGCTCGCCCTTCGCCCAATCAGTTCATCGAGCGGAATTTCCAACAGCATGGCGGCGGCGGTGTTCGCATCCAGGACCCGATCGCCCCATGGATCGAGCAACACCATGGCCTCCGCGCTCTGGGCAAACAGCTGCCGATGGGAAATCTCCGTTCCCTGTCTACGCGCGGGCCCGTGGTCGTCGCCGCGTTCCACGAACTCTCGTGGTGCATGCCACGAAAGATCGTGGAGCACGAAATCCCGTGCTATCGATTCCCCGGTGCTCAAGTCGCGATTTGTTCCATGTTTCATGGTCTTGCAGATCCCGTTCAGTGGTTGGCATGGCAGGTGCTTGGGTCACGCAAGAGACGCCATGGCGTACTCGGTAGGTACACGCGACTGGATTTCGCTCCAATCTGGTGCCGCAGGGCGTCCAGGAGCTCGATTCCAGAGCGCTTTGTCGTGAAGCAGCACGTGCCATGCCAACACCATGGCTGTTGCGCGAAACCATCACCGGAGCCAGATCATGACGACCAAGAGCCTGCAGAACCCATTCGACCCCGAAAGTGACCTGATGCACAGCCATGCCGACGAGGCCCGGGAGCATGGTGCCGAGGGCCACGTCTGCGGACCCGGCTGCCAGCATCACCACACCCGGATCGATGGCGAGGACGTGCCTCTGGAGATGGCGCACTACCACACCCCGGCCGAACCGGCGATGGACCAGGAGGCGATGATCGACCGCGCAGTCGAGAGCGCAGTGGTACGGGCCGTGTTCAACCACAGCGAGGTCGACCGGCGGCGATTCCTGAAGCTCATCGGGGGTACCACCTTTGCCGCCGCACTCGGCAGCATCTTCCCGCTGGACGCCCTGAAGGCCGCCGTGAAGGACAGCATGGGCCCGCTGGAAAAGACGAAGCTGCGGGTTGGCTTCGTGCCGATCACCTGTGCGACGCCGATCATCATGGCCCACCCGATGGGCTTCTACGAGCGCTATGGTCTCGATGTCGAGGTCATCAAGACAGCCGGCTGGGCAGTCTCCCGGGACATGTCGCTGAACCGCGAATACGACGCGTCGCACATGCTGTCCCCGATGCCCCTCGCGATGAGCCTCGGACTCGGATCCACCGCCGAGCCCTTCATCATGCCTGCGGTCGAGAACATCAACGGACAGGCGATCACCCTGCACAACAAGCACAAGGACAAGCGCGATCCAAGCCAGTGGAAGGGCTTCCGTTTCGGCGTGCCCTTCGAATACTCGATGCACAACTTCCTGCTTCGCTACTACGTGGCCGAGCACGGGCTGGATCCGGATCAGGACATTCAGA
The DNA here is from genome assembly GCA_018224485.1 of Thioalkalivibrio sp. Classification (GTDB taxonomy): domain Bacteria; phylum Pseudomonadota; class Gammaproteobacteria; order Ectothiorhodospirales; family Ectothiorhodospiraceae; genus Thioalkalivibrio. Next base: position 13,292 of record JAGTVE010000171.1, read on the forward strand.
TCCGTGTGGTCCCGCCGCCCGAGATGGTCGCCAACCTGCGCGCGGAGAACCTCGATGGCTATCTCGCGCCCGACCCCTTCAACCAGCGCGCGGTGTGGGAGCGCATCGGCTTCATTCATTTGCTGACCAAGGAGATCTGGGAGGGCCACCCCTGCTGCGCCTTCGCATGCTCGCAGGAATTCGCCCAAACGAATCCAAACACTTACGGAGCCCTGTTCCGGGCCATCGTTGACGCCACCCAGTACGCCTCCGATCCGGAGAATCGTGACGAGATCTCCGAGGCCATTGCCCCGACCGCATACCTGAACCAGCCGGTGCCGGTGCTGCAGCAGGTCCTCACCGGACGCTTCGCCGACGGTCTCGGCAATGTCGTCGACGAGCCTCAGCGCATCGACTTCGATCCCTTCCCGTGGCACTCCATGGCCGTCTGGATCCTGACCCAGATGAAGCGGTGGGGCTACCTGCGCCGTGAGATCGACTACAACGGTGTCGCGGAGCAGGTCTTCCTGGCCACCGAGTGCGGAGAGATCATGCGCGAACTCGGATACGAACCCCCGGAGAAGACCTACAAGAACTTCACGGTGATGGGCAAGGTATTCGACTACACCGACCCCGATGGCTATCTGAACAGCTTCGCGATCCGCAGGACCTGATCATGGCAGGCGTGAAAATCCGCGCGGCGATCCTGTCGGTCCTGTTCCTCGTCGTCTTCCTGGGGGCGTGGCAGCTGGCCACCGCGCCCCCCGCAGGTCCCGAGCGCGAGCTGACCGAGTACGAAATCATGATGGGACTCGGTGCCGGGTCCGGAGCCGGCATGCCGGCGCCCACCGAGATCTTCAGCCTGGCCTGGGAGGAACTGTCACGCCCCTTCCACGACAGCGGTCCGAACGACAAGGGCATCGGCCTGCAACTGCTGTATTCCGTGGTCCGTGTGCTGGCCGGCTTCGCACTGGCGGTCGTCGTCGCGGTGCCGATCGGCTTTGTGATCGGCATGTCTCCGGTGCTTAATAATGCCCTGAATCCCTACATCCAGATCCTGAAGCCAATCTCCCCGCTCGCCTGGATGCCGCTCGCCCTGTTCACGATCAAGGATGCCGCGGCCTCCGCGATCTTCGTGATCTTCATCTGTTCGATCTGGCCCATGCTGGTGAACACGGCCTTCGGGGTGGCCTCCGTGAAACGTGACTGGCTGAACGTCGCACGCACGCTGGAGCTGTCCAGTCTCCGCACCGCCCTGTTCGTGATCCTCCCAGCCGCCGCGCCAACCATCCTGACCGGCATGCGGATCTCCATCGGCATCTCGTGGCTGGTCATCGTGGCCGCGGAAATGCTCGTGGGCGGTACCGGGATCGGCTACTACGTCTGGAACGAGTGGAACAACCTCGACATCGCGGCCGTGATCTTCGCCATCATCATGATCGGTGTCGTCGGCATGCTCCTCGATGCGGCCCTTGCCCAGGCCGGACGCTTCCTGCGCTACCAGGAATAAGGAGACATTGCATGAGCCTGCATTTCATCGAGGTCGAGAACCTCGCCCGAACCTTCCCTCAGCCCGGACGACAACCGCCGCTCACGGTCTTCGAACACGTGAACTTCACGATCGAAAAGGGGGAGTTCATCTGCGTGATCGGTCATTCCGGGTGCGGAAAATCGACCATCCTCAACATTTTGGCCGGTCTCGACGCGGCGAGCGACGGGGCCTTCGTGATGGACGGCAAGGAGGTCAGCGGACCCAGCAGGGACCGGGGCGTGATCTTTCAGAACCACAGCCTGCTCCCGTGGCTCTCCGCACTCGGAAACGTGTCCTTTGCGGTGCGCGCCCGCTGGCCGGAATGGTCGCGACCGCAGGTCCGCGAACACAGCATGAACTACCTGAAGATGGTCGGCCTGGCAGGGGCCGAGAACAAGAAGCCGTCAGAGTTATCGGGCGGGATGCGTCAGCGCGTCGGAATCGCACGGGCCTTCGCCATCGAACCCAAGCTCCTGTTGATGGACGAGCCGTTCGGCGCACTCGATGCGCTGACCCGGGGTGTCATCCAGGATGAACTGCTGGAGATCTGGGACCGTACTCACCAGACCGTGTTCATGATCACCCACGACGTGGACGAGGCCATCCTGCTCGCGGATCGCGTGATGCTAATGACCAACGGACCGGATGCGCGCATCGCCGAGTCCGTCGTCATCGACATTCCCCGCCCGCGCGAACGTTCCGACATCCATCAGCACCCGGAGTACTACACGATCCGCAATCACCTCGTGGACTTCCTGATCACTCGCTCCAAATCCCTTCAGGGTCGAGTCGGCGGCCCGGGACAGCAGCCCCGGACGGTCAACCCGGTGAAAGGGGTCGGAGTCTCCGAGAGAGTCGGTGCACCCAGGGTTGTCGGGGGGACCGCGTGACACCCGGATGACTACCGGCAGATCGCCGATCGAGACCTGACCACTTGCGAGACCTTTCAACCTGTGCTCAAGGAAGCAACCAGAGGAAACAACCCGTGATGACCAAGATTGAAATGACCGAAACCATCCTGAAGGCCAAATTCGACAAGGGCTGCAACTGGAGCGACATCGCGGAGGTCGCTGGCATGCACGAGGTCTACGTCACCTCGGCCTGCCTCGGCATGAACCATCTCGACGCCCCGTCCGCAGAGCGCCTGTGTGCCTTCCTCGGGCTGGACGCCGGGGTATCGAAGGCGCTCGAGGCCTTCCCTCACAAGACCTGGGACAAGGCCGTCCCGACCGACCCCCTGATCTACCGCTTCTACGAGGCCGTGAACGTGTACGGGGATACGATGAAGGAACTGATTCACGAGAAGTTTGGTGACGGCATCATGAGCGCCATCGACTTCACCATGGATATCGAAAAGATACCGGACCCCAAGGGCGACCGGGTCAAGGTCACCTGGAACGGGAAGTTTCTGCCTTACAAGAGCTGGTAGCCGATCGGCCCAGCGTGGATACGGCCCGGCCAGAGGCCGCTCAAGATGGAAGTCTCCCTCCCCCGCTTGCGGGGAGGGTTGGGGTGGGGGTGCGGCGCCGACTCTGGCCGTCACCCCTGGCCCCGTTACTCCGGGCATCCTGCCCTCCGCCCTTCGGGCCCGCCTGCGGCGGCGTGCCGGCCCGGGCCCGTGCTTCTTTTCCTCTGAATGCTTACAGGGACTTCTTGCAGAAGTACCAGTCTGTGCATTCGTAGCCCTCGCCCATGCGCGCCTCGGCGGCCTCGGAGGTATCCGGTGGCGGTACGATGACCTTGTCGCCTGGCTGCCAGCCCTCGGGAGTGGCGACGCGATTGGCATCGGAGGTCTGCAGGGCCTGGATCAGGCGCAGGAACTCCGCGATGGAGCGGCCGTTGGTCATGGGGTAGTACACCATCGCGCGCAGGATGCCCTTGTCGTCGATGATGAACGTGGCTCTTACTGCAGACGTGTCGGAGGCGCCAGGCTGGATCATGCCGTACGCGTTGGCGACCTTCATGGACAGATCCTCGATAATCGGGAACGGGATCTCGATCCCGAACTTCTCCTTGATGTTGCGCACCCACGCGACATGGGCGTAGTAGCTGTCGATGGAAAGACCCAGCAACTCCGTGTTGATCTTCTGAAACTCGGGATGGGCCTTGGCAAAGGCCATGAATTCCGTGGTACAGACCGGCGTAAAGTCCGCCGGGTGCGAGAAGAGCACCAGCCACTTGCCCTTATAGTCCGAGAGCTTCTTCATGCCATGAGTGGTCTTCGCCTCAAAGGCCGGGGCCGGCTCGTTCAGGCGAGGCATTACGGTGGCGTTCTGTTCGTTCGCTTGGTCCATGGTGTGTCTCCTGTCGGTAAAGGTTGATCTCGGTCGAGACGACTTCTAGCGCTGCTAGAATTCTTATGATCGCACGAGCGGAAAACAGGTAAAAGACAATTCACTCCATCAGAACCATAGAGCAAGACTAATGACTTCGGGGTCCTGGCGACCTGGAAGGTCTGCTGGGCTTGCCGCATACGTCAACCGGTTTCGCCCTCACGCAGGTAAAGCGAGAAGGGCAGCGTCACGACCCGCCCGCTCATCGCGGTCTCCAGCAGGCCCTCCAGACGCTCGGCCTCGTCGGTCGAGTCGTTTGCCACCACCAGCCAGTCACCGGAGCGCAGCTGGAGACGGATACCATCGACCAGCGCATTCGGCTCCTCGGGAGACACGATGTACAACGGGCAATCCTCGTAGCGCTGGATCTCGCCCACGCCCACCACCCACTCGGGCGCGGCGAAGCGCGCGACCGCGTAGACGCGCGCCGGATCGCCGTAGCCGAAGCGGGCGGGGTCGAACGGATGAATCTCGGGGAGCGGAAAGAGACGGATGAATCCCATACGGGTCTGTCACGGAATTGGGCCCACGCGCAGAATACCCGAAGGCAAGGCTGGCTTGGTGGTCAATGAGGTGTGCCGGAAACACGGTATCAGCTCGGCGACCTACTACAAGTGGAAATCCAGGTACGGCGGGCTGGAGGCCTCGGAGCTGAAGCGGATCAAGGAATTCGAGGCCGAGAATGCCAGGCTCAAGCAGATGTATGCGGACGAGGCCATGCAGACGGAGATAGCGTGACCAAAACGCAGCCCGGCGGATTGCATGCACCGACCAACGGAAGGTGATCCGCCTGCTGTAACGACAAGCGGCCAATGATGTCGGGAACCTACGACGAGCGTGCGGTATCGGCCATGGCCTTCAACCCGGCTGCATCGCCATCGAGGTCTTGAAAGGCATAGGGATTGAGGAACTGGCGGCCCCACAGGAAGGCACGGTCTGTCTCGTTGAGACCGGCTTCGGTACAGACAGCGTCCCACTGTCTGATGATGCAGGCGAGCTGGTGTTCCACGATGGCCATTGCCTCCTCGCGGGACAGAAGAAAATGGCCGGCAGCATTCACGCAGGATGATATCCGGCTCATGCGATCCTCGCCGGCAATCAACATGGCTTGCGAAGCTTCGTGACCAGTCCGGTTTTGCGGGCAGATGTCAGAGGCCGGAGTCAGACGAAGCGATTGCCCGTCCCAGAAGGCGGCATGATTACGCGCGTGGTCATCAGTGTTGCCGC
>JAGTVE010000172.1 GCA_018224485.1 Thioalkalivibrio sp.
GAAGCGCCCCGCGGTCAGCAGCACCACGACCGCGGCCAGCAATGTCACCACCAGTCCGGCGCCCGCCTCGCCGGCCAGCGGCAGCCAGAACCCTGCCGGGCTGTCCAGCAGCACGTGCCCCGTCAGCAGCCAGGGGAAGCCGGAGAACAGCCAGCCGCGCAGGAGTTCCAGCAGCACGAAGCCGGCGGCCAGCGCCAGCAGCCACGGCAGCAGCGGCGCCCCGGCCAGGTAACGCGCAACCACCCAGCCGAGCGCGGCCGGATAGAGCGCGAGGTACAGCACGAACAGGGCCGTGATCAGCGTCGCGACCAGCCAGGGCGCCTGCCCGAAGATCAGCAGGCTGTTGAAGACCCAACTGACGCCGAACCCGAACAGGCCCAGGCCGAAGGCGAAGCCGTGGCGGAATGCGGTCCGGGGCGGGGCACCCCGCAGCACGCCAAACCACAGCGCCAGCCCGACCGGGGCCAGCAGGAAGAGGTTGAATGGCGCAAAGGCCAGCACCACCACCACGCCGGCCAGCAGGGACACCACCGTTGCCGGCCATCCGGACAGCGGCCGGCCGGAGAGCCACAGCAACGGCTCCGGTCCGCCACCGGGATCCGGCACTCGGGCACGAGGCCTCATGGGACAGGCGGCTCAGGGGCCCGCGGGATCGGCCGGCGGGGCCGGTTCCGCCACGCGGCGCATCTCCACCAGGTGCAGTCGCCGGTTGTCGGCGCGCAGCACCCGAAACTCCATGCCGTCGAAGGTCACGCTCTCTCCGCGCCTGGGCACATGTCCGAAGCGGGAGAGCAGCAGACCGCCGATGGTGTCGAAGTCTTCCTCGCTGAAATCGGTCTGGAAGAAGGCGTTGAACTCCTCGATCGGGGTCAACGCCTTGATCGTGTAGCGCTCGCCCGGGTGCTGCAGGATCTGGGTCAGGTAGTCGTCGACGTCGTGTTCGTCCTCGATCTCGCCGACGATCTGTTCCAGCACGTCCTCGATGGTCACCAGACCCGCCACGCCGCCGTATTCGTCGACGACGATGGCCATGTGATTGCGGCTCAGCCGAAATTCCTTCAGCAGCACGTTCAGGCGCTTGCTCTCCGGAACGAAGACCGCCGGCCGCAGGATCTCCTGCATGTCGAAGGTCTCGCCGCTGGCATCGGGAAAGAAGCGGAGCAGGTCCTTGGCGAGCAGGATCCCGACCACCTCGTCCCGGCTGTCGACGATCACCGGGAGCCGTGAATGCGCGGAGGTCACCACGTCAGGCACGATCTCCTGCAGGGCCGCTTCCCGGCGCACCACCTCCATCTGCCCCCGGGGCACCATGATGTCGCGCACCTGCATCTCGGAGACATTCAGCACGCCCTCGAGCATCGCCAGCGCCTCCGGATCGATCAGCTCGCGCGTCTGCGCGGTCCGGAGCTGTTCGACCAGCTGCGTGCGGTCGCGCGGCTCGCTGGACAGCATGGATCCCAGGCGGTCCAGCAGGCCGCGCAGCGCAGGGCCGTCGGGGCGGGTGGAGTCAGACATCGCCGCCGGCCCGAAGCGAGAGGGACTGCCGGCCGGGCCCTTGCCCCAGCCGCGTCCCGCCGTGGGCAATCTGGCCACTGCCGGCAGCCGGCCTGCGGGCTGGCGGCGGCGATCCGCGTAGCGACGGTTCCAGCGTGGAAGGAATCGGGGGCGGTAGCCCCGGCGCCCACTCGCGGCGCGTGAGACCGCTCGTGCGGGTTGCAACCATGTTCAGCACGTCTCCGCGTACGGGTCCGGGTAGCCTAACCCGCCCAGTATTTGCCGCTCAATCGTCTCCATGGCCTCCGCCTCTTCGCGCGTCCGGTGATCCAGGCCCTGCAGGTGCAGCATCCCGTGCACCGCCATGTGCGCGAAGTGCGCCCGCAGGTCCTTGCCCTGCGCGCCGGCCTCCTCGGCGAGGACCGGTGCGCACAGCACGATGTCCCCGAGCAGCACGGGTCTGCCCGGCACGTTCGCCTCGGGTGGCGCGGGAAAGGACAGCACGTTGGTCGGGCGCTCCCGGCCGCGGAAGTCGCGGTTCAGCCGCAGGCCCTCTCTCGCATCCACGATACGCACCACCACCTGCGCGGCGCCGGGGCCACGCCAGGCCGCACGCACCGCCCGGTGCAGGGTGGCGGGCGCCGGCCAGCCGGCGCGCGACAACCCGTACTGCACCTGGACCTCAAGCATTGCCCTCTTGGCCACCGTGGGCTGCGTAGGCCTCGACGATGCGCTGCACCAGCGGGTGCCGCACCACGTCTTCCGCCTGGAACCAGGTGATGCTGACGCCCTCGACGCCATCCAGGATCCGCGCCGCGTGGCGGAGACCGGAGAGCTGGCCGCGAGGCAGGTCGATCTGGGTCACATCCCCGTTCACCACGGCGGTGGAGCCGAAACCGATCCGGGTCAGGAACATCTTCATCTGCTCGACAGTGGTGTTCTGCGCCTCGTCCAGGATGATGAAGGCCTCGTTGAGGGTGCGCCCACGCATGTAGGCCAGTGGCGCAACCTCGATCACCTGGCGCTCCATCAGCCGCGCGACATGGTCGAAGCCCAGCAGCTCGTACAGCGCGTCGTACATCGGGCGCAGGTAGGGGTCGATCTTCTGCGCCAGATCGCCGGGCAAAAAGCCCAGACGCTCCCCCGCCTCCACGGCCGGTCTGACCAGCACCAGGCGCCGCACGCGATCCTGCTCCAGCGCCGCGACCGCCGCGGCGATCGCGAGATAGGTCTTCCCGGTGCCCGCGGGCCCGATGCCGAAGTTCAGGTCGTAGCCGGCGATCGCGGAGAGGTAGCGGACCTGCCGCGGGCCGCGGCCCCGGATCACCGCCTTGCGCAGCCTCAGCACTGGCTCCGGCGGTTCCTCGCTCGGCAGGTCGGCCAGGTGGGCCGCCTGCAGGGCGGTGTGAACCTGTTCCAGGCTCACCGGCTCCTCCACGGCCATTGCGTTCAGTTCCCGGATCAGAGACTCGGCCGCCGGCACCGCGGACTCGGGACCCGTGACGTTGAAGCGCGCGCCGCGGTTGTGCACGTGCACGCCAAGGCGGGACTCGATCAGCCGCAGGTGGGCATCGAGCGGCCCGCACAGGCGCGCAAGCGTCTCCTGGTCCCCAGGCTCCAGCGTGAAGTCAGCTCGATTCTGTGGCATGTGCCGGGCGCCCGCTGGCGCCGTTCCCCGCAGCATGGCCCGCGGGCACCCCGCGTAGCGAATGAGGCTGCGCCTCCGTGATCAGCAGATCGACCATCGTCCCGGTCAGATCCGGCGCACCGTCGAAGTTCACCACCCGGTTGTTCGCGGTTCGCGCCGCCAGCCGCGAGGGATCCCGGCGCGAGCGGCCCTCCACCAGTGCCCGCTGGACACTCCCGACCATCGCCTGATTGCGCGCCCGGCCCTGGGCCTCGAGCATGGCCTGCAGCTCCTGCAGCCGCCGCTTCTTCACGGCCATCGGCACATCGTCCGGCAGGCCGGCCGCCGGCGTCCCGGGGCGGGCGCTGTAGATGAAGCTGAACGAGAAGTCGAAGTAGAGCTCCTCGACCAGGCGCATGGTCGCCGCGTGATCCGCCTCGGTCTCGCCCGGAAACCCGACGATGAAGTCCGATGACAGGTCGAGATCCGGTCGCAGCGCCCGCAGCCGGCGGATCTTCGACTTGTACTCGAGCACCGTGTGGCCGCGCTTCATCAGCGCAAGGATCCGGTCCGAGCCGCTCTGCACCGGGAGGTGCAGGTGGCTAACCAGCCTCGGTTCATCGGCATAGGCCTGGATAAGACGGTCGGAGAACTCCACCGGGTGCGAGGTGGTGAAGCGCACCCGCTCGATGCCATCCACCGCCGCAACGTAGTGGATCAGCAGTGCCAGATCGGCGCTGTCGCCATCGTGGGTCGCCCCCCGGTAGGCGTTCACGTTCTGCCCGAGCAGGTTGATCTCCTTCACGCCCTGAGCCGCGAGTCCCGCGACCTCGGCGATCACGTCGTCGAAGGGCCGGCTGATCTCCTCGCCGCGCGTGTAGGGGACCACGCAGAAGCTGCAGTACTTGCTGCAGCCCTCCATCACCGACACGAAGGCGCTGGCGCCGCTGGCCCGCGGCTCCGGCAGGCGATCGAACTTCTCGATCTCCGGAAAGCTGATGTCCACCGCCGGCGTGCGCGTGCGGCGGACCTGCTCGACCAGCTGCGGCAGCCGGTGCAGGGTCTGCGGCCCGAAGACCAGATCCACAAAGGGCGCCCGCTCGCGCAGCGCGGCGCCCTCCTGACTCGCGACGCAGCCGCCGACCCCGATGATCACCTCCGGCCGGCGTTCCTTCAGCGCGCGCCACCGCCCGAGCAGCGAGAAGACCTTTTCCTGTGCCTTCTCGCGGATCGAGCAGGTGTTCAGCAGCAGCAGATCGGCGCTGGCCGGGTCGTCAGTGACCTCCGTGCCGTGCAGTTCGCGCAGGGCGTCGAGCATCCGCGAGGAGTCGTACTCGTTCATCTGGCAACCGTGCGTCTGGATATGGACGCGGCGCACGGGCGGTGCGTGGCTCGTCGATACCGAGCCAGCGGACCGGGGCGCAGTGACCGAACGCCGCACCGGGCGGTTCGGCACCCCGGCCGACTCCGCGTGCTGCACCGGGGTACTACCCGGGGAGCCCGCAAGCATCTGGTCAGAACGGGACATCATCATCCTGTATCGGCGCACGGCTCGGGGAGCCGCCGCCAGGCTGATCGCCCCATCCGTTGTCGGACACGCGGCCCTGCTCGCCCTGGGAGGCACCCCCGCCGCGCCCTCCCAGCAGCTGCATCTCGTTGGCGACGACCTCCGTGGTGTAGCGGTCCTGGCCATCCTGGCCCTGCCACTTGCGCGTCTGGATGCGGCCCTCGATGTAGACCTGCGAGCCCTTGCCCAGGTACTGGGCCGCAATCTCGCCGAGGCGACCGAACAGCACCACCCGGTGCCACTCGGTGTTCTCGCGCTTTTCGCCGCTCTGCTTGTCGGTCCACTGCTCGCTGGTCGCCAGCCGCAGGTTGGTGATGGTCAGGCCCGCCGGCGTTTCACGCTTTTCGGGGTCGGCACCGAGATTGCCGATCAGGATTACCTTGTTCACTCCGCGGGCCATGGCTCCTCCTTGTCGTTCGCTCGCTGGATTGGGCCCGATAGTTTACCGTGAAAATAACGATCCCTGTCGATGCCGTGATTCCGGGGGTCGTCTACCGCGCTGGAGCGGGGTGGTGGGCCCGCTCCGGCCACGCGGGTCAATTCCGCTCGGTAGACTGCGCCGGCCAGCTGGTGAACAGCGCGCGCAGACCGCTCTCGTCGAAGCGTGCCGGATCCACCTTCAGGTAGACCGCCGCCTCCCCGGCACTCACCCGAACCTCGCCGACGCCGGTCAACTCCCCGATCCGGGACTCCAGCTCCGCGGCCGCGGAATGCCAGGGCGCCGGAAGCCCGTAGGCGCGGTTCGCCAGGTGGCTCGGCGTCGTCATGGTGCCCGCAACCACCAGCCAGAGCACCGCCCCCACCAGACCCAGCGTGAAGACCCCGGATGCACCCGCCTGGGCCATCGCCACGCCACCGAGCATGCCGCCGGCAAAGATGCCGAGGAACTGACTGGAGGCGAAGACGCCCATCGCGGTGCCCTTTTCGATCACCGGCGCGGTCTTCGCCACCAGCGACGGCAACATCGCCTCGAGCAGATTGAATGCGGCGAAGAACAGCACCAGCAATGCGCCCAGGACCAGCCAGTGATTCGCGACGGGCAGCAGTCCCTGCACCACCACCAGCAGCGCGATGGCAGCCAGCAGCGAGGGCTTCAGTGCACGCCTGCGCTCGGCCCGGATCACCGCCGGAATCATCAGCAGAAAACCCAGCACCAGCACCGGCAGATAGACGCGGTAGTGCTGCGCCGGCGGCAGGTCGAGATTGGTCACCAGCATCAGCGGCAGCGCCAGGAAATTCGCCGCCAGCGTCATGTGCAGGATGAACACGCCGACATTCAGCCGCATCAACTCCCGGTCCCGCAGCACATGCGACAGGCCGCCGCGGATCGGGACCATGTCCGGGTGCGGCAGCGAGCGCAGCGGCCGGGGCACCCAGAGGAACAGCAGCAGCAGGGCCATCATCCCGAGGCCCGCAGTCAGCCAGAAGATGCCCGACAGCCCGAACCACTGGTCCACGACGGGACCCAGCACCATCGCTGCGGTGAAGGTCAGCCCGATCGAGAGCCCGATCACCGCCAGGGCTCGGGTGCGGCGTTCCTCCGTGATCAGATCGGCGGTGAGGGCGAGCACCACCGCCGCCACCGCCCCGGTACCCTGCAGGGCGCGGCCGATGATCAGCCCGTACACCGTTTCCGCCAGCGCGGCCACCACGCTCCCGACGATCAACAGCACCAGACCCAGCGCAATCAGCGGCCTGCGGCCGACACGGTCGGACAGGATGCCGAATGGAATCTGTAGAAGCGCCTGCGTCAGCCCGTAGATTCCGAGCGCCAGCCCCATCAGCAATGGAGTGGCACCGGGAAGCACGTCCGTATAGAGCACCAGCACCGGTAGCACCATGAACAGCCCTGCCATGCGCACCGCGTAGATCGCGGCAAGTCCGGAGGTGGCGCGCAGCTCGGTAGGCGTCATGGCGTGTGTTCGGTCCTCGCCGGTTCAAGGGTTGACGAATCTTACAGGTAATGAGCCCGCAGGGAATGTCACCCGGACGCTGCAGGAGGTGAGCCCTCTGGCCGATGCAGCGCCACGGAACCACGCTTCGCCCGGGGTCTCCCCGGCACCGTCCACCTAAGCACACTCGCAGGAATCCCGAAACGCATTCACGGCAGTGCTACCATATCGGGTTCGGCACAAGAACCTCATCCACCTGGGGAGAACATGGCCACGATCCGGATCCGCGGCGCACGCACGCACAACCTCAAGAACGTGGACCTGGACCTGCCCCGGGATCAGCTGATCGTCGTCACCGGCGTGTCCGGCTCCGGCAAGTCCTCGCTCGCCTTCGACACCCTGTTCGCGGAAGGACAGCGCCGGTACGTGGAGAGCCTCTCCACCTACGCGCGCCAGTTCCTGTCGATGATGGAAAAGCCCGACGTCGACCTGATCGAAGGGCTCTCGCCCGCGATCTCCATCGAACAGAAGAGCACCTCCCACAACCCCCGTTCCACCGTCGGGACCATCACCGAGATCTACGACTACCTGCGCCTGCTGTTCGCCCGTGCCGGGGAGCCGCGCTGCCCGGAGCACGGCGAAACGCTCGCCGCCCAGACCATCTCCCAGATGGTGGACCAGGTGCTCGCGCTGCCCGAGGGCGACCGCCTGATGCTGCTCGCCCCGATCGTTCGCGGGCGCAAGGGCGAGCACACCCGTCAGCTGGAGGCGATGCGTGCCCAGGGATTCCTGCGGGCGCGCATCAATGGCGAGGTCGTCGACCTCGATGCCCTGCCGCCGATCGATCCGAAGCGCAAACATGACATCGAGATCGTGATCGACCGCTTCAAGGTTCGCGACGACATCCGGCAGCGGCTGGCCGAGTCCTTCGAGACCGCCACCGAGCTTGCGGATGGCCTGGCACTGGTCGCGTGGATGGATGAACCGGACCGTGCACCGCTGGTCTTTTCGGCCCGCTTCGCCTGTCCTGTCTGCGGCTACTCGATCCGGGAGCTGGAACCCCGCCTGTTCTCCTTCAACAACCCGGCCGGGGCCTGCCCGGCCTGCGACGGGCTCGGGGTGCGGCAGTTCTTCGATCCCGAGCGGGTGGTCGCGGTCCCGGAACTGAGCGTTGCAGGGGGCGCAGTCCGTGGCTGGGACCGTCGCAACGCCTGGTATTTCAGCATGATGCTGAGCCTCGCCCAGCATTACGGCTTCAACGTCGAGACCCCTTGGCGCGACCTGCCGGCATCCGTGCGCGCGGTGATCCTGCACGGTTCCGGTGCCGAGAAGATACGTTTCTCCTACCCCGGCGCCGATGGCCGCATGCGCACGGAGACCCGCCGCTTCGAGGGGGTGATACCCAACCTGGAGCGGCGGTATCGCGAGACCGATTCCCCTGCCGTGCGCGAGGAACTGGGACGCTATCTGGCGAGCCACCCCTGCCCCGAGTGCGACGGCACCCGTCTGGGCCCAGGGGCGCGCCACGTGTTCATCGACGGCCGGAACCTGCCGGCGATCACCCGCACGAGCGTGGCCGGTGCGCGGGAATTCTTTCAGGGGCTGCGACTACCGGGACGCTTCGCGCGGATCGCCGAGAAGATCGTGCACGAGATCGACGCGCGGCTCGGCTTCCTGGTCGACGTCGGTCTGGATTACCTGACGCTGGACCGGCAGGCCGAGACGCTCTCCGGCGGCGAGGCTCAGCGCATCCGCCTGGCGTCGCAGATCGGCTCCGCGCTGGTGGGCGTGATGTACATCCTGGACGAGCCGTCGATCGGCCTGCACCAGCGCGACAACGAGCGCCTGCTCCGGACCCTCCTGAACCTGCGCGACCTCGGCAACACCGTGATCGTGGTCGAACACGACGAGGAGGCCATCCGCTGCGCCGACTTCGTGGTGGACATCGGGCCCGGTGCGGGCCGGCACGGCGGGCGGATCGTCGCCAGCGGCCGGCCGGAGGAGATCGCGGAACACCCGGACTCCCTGACCGGCGCCTACCTCACCGGGCAACGGTCCATCCCGATGCCGGAACAGCGCACCGAGGTTGACCCGGAGCGCCTCCTGACCGTCGTGGGCGCCCGCGGCAACAACCTGAAGGCGATCGACGTGGCGTTTCCGGTCGGATTGCTCACCTGCGTGACCGGCGTCTCGGGCTCGGGCAAATCCACGCTCGTGAACGACACCCTGTACCCGGCGGTCGCCAACATCCTGCACCGCGCCGCTCACGAAGTGGCGGCCCACGAGCGCCTCGACGGCCTCCAGCACATCGACAAGGTGGTGGACATCGATCAGAGCCCGATCGGCCGCACTCCGCGATCCAACCCCGCGACCTACACCGGCCTGTTCACCCCGATCCGCGAACTCTTCGCCGCGACCGGAGAGGCGCGTTCCCGCGGCTACAGGCCCGGCCGCTTCTCGTTCAACGTCCGCGGAGGCCGGTGCGAGGCGTGCCAGGGGGATGGCGTGATCAAGGTGGAGATGCACTTCCTGCCGGACGTATTCGTGCCCTGCGACGTCTGCCGCGGCCAGCGCTACAACCGCGAGACGCTGGAGGTCCGGTACAAGGGCCGAAACATCCACGAGGTGCTGGAGATGACGGTGGAGGATGCGCTGGAGTTCTTCCGCGCGGTCCCGGTGATCCGGCGGAAGCTGGAGACCCTGATGGACGTTGGGCTGTCCTACATCCAGCTGGGCCAGAACGCGACCACCCTGTCCGGAGGCGAGGCGCAGCGCATCAAGCTCGCGCGCGAGCTCTCCAAGCGCGATACCGGGCGCACCCTGTACATCCTCGACGAACCGACCACCGGCCTGCACTTCCACGACGTGGAACAGCTCCTGACCGTCCTCCACCGGCTGCGCGATCACGGCAACACGGTGGTGGTCATCGAACACAACCTTGACGTGATCAAGACGGCGGACTGGCTGATCGACATCGGCCCCGAAGGCGGCAGCCAGGGCGGCCGGATTCTCGTGGCCGGCACCCCGGAGACCGTCGCCGCGACCCCGGCCAGCCACACCGGCCGCTTCCTGGCACCCATTCTGGGGCTCGACCCGGAATCGGCGCAGAAGGGTGGGAGGCCGAGGGCCGCCGCATCCGCAGGCGGATCCGGCTGAGCCTCGGTGGCTTGAGCCCTCCAGCAAGGGGCCGGACGAGCCGAGCCCCGTAGACGGTACGCGTCGGATCCGGACCATCGATCGCGATCTGGCACTGACGGGCCAAAGGGCATCGCGGCTGGAAGCCGCTCCCACGGTTCCTCAGGTGGGTTGGGGGGGGTGTGGGAGCGGCCTCCGGCCGCGATGGGGCACGGCCGAACCGAAGCGCATCGCGGATGGAAGCCGCCCCTACGGTGGCTTGGGGGGGATGTGGGAGCGGCCTCCGGCCGCGATCGGGCGTGGCCGAACCGAGGGGCATCGCGGCTGGGGGGCGCTCCTACGGTTCCTAGGGGGGGTGGGGGGGTGTGGGAGCGGCCTCCGGCCGCGA
>JAGTVE010000173.1 GCA_018224485.1 Thioalkalivibrio sp.
CGGCAATGCGCAATGCGCAGGTCCAGTACGGCCAGGAGGCTGCCTCTCCGCGCAGTCGTGACATCGGCCAAATGCCGGGGCTGGGTATCCCGTCGATGTTCGACCAGCTGATTACCAGGCCGGCGGGCTCGGTCGCCGGTCTGGGTGACCCGGGCCTGGAGCGCCAGGTAGATCTCTATGCCCGGGGGGTCGGGGTCGACCAGGCGGCAGCTGCCTGGCAGCAGGCCAGGGCAGCGCTCGACGAGATCGACTCGGCGATTCGTGACACCCGCTCCTTTGCCCCGTTTTCGGGTCTTGTTATGCGCAAGCACGTAGAGGAAGGCGACACGGTGCAGCCCGGTCAGCCGCTGGTGGACTTCGGGCACGTCGAGTTCCTGCGGGTTGAGTCGGAGGTTCCGGCACGTTTTGTCGGGCGCCTGGATGTCGGCGACATGGTGCGGGTGACGCTTGACATCGGTCCCACTGAGGTCGATGCCCGGGTTGCCCAGATCTTCCCGATTGCCGACCCCCAGCGCCACACCGTCACGGTCAAGTTCGACCTGCCGCGCGGTGTTCCCGGCGGTCCCGGGATGTACGCCGACGTGCACATACCGGGAACGGAGGTCAGTGATGTCGTTGTGCGAATCCCGCTGTCCGCGATCGTGCCTGGCGGGGCACTGCCACGGGTCGCAGTGGTCGAGGGGGATGGCACGGTCCGGGTGCGCATGGTGCGACTCGGTGCGGTTCAGAACGACATGATCACGGTGCTGTCCGGTTTGCAGGTCGGTGACCGCATCCTGGACCAGCCACCCGCAGACATCCGTTCGGGTGAACGCGTCGACGGGATGAACGCTCCGCGGGCGACACCCCGCTTTCGCTAGTGGGCCGCCGGGGGGCTGGAGCGATGTCGATGGTCCTTTGCAGCCATGTGCCGATGGTCGTCCGGGATTGGGATAAGAGAGACCGATAACAGCTATGTCCGAGCACAAGAACGAGCACGCCGCCGGCGGGGGGGGCGCTGAAAAGGATCTGGGATTGGCCGGGAGAATGGCCCGGAGCTTCATTCACTCCCCGCTGTCGCCATTGCTCCTGCTCGCCACGCTTGCGATCGGCATCCTCGGCGTGATCATCACGCCGCGCCAGGAGGACCCGCAGATCTCGGTCCCGATGGTCGACATCTTCGTCGCCTTCCCCGGCGTGCCCTCGGAGCAGGTTGCCAGTCTGGTCGCGCGCCCACTGGAACGTCTGCTGAGCGAGATCTCCGGGGTCGACAACGTCTATTCCATCTCCCATCGGGGCGAGTCGATGGTCACCGTGCAGTTCGACGTTGGCGAGGAGATCGAGTCCTCGATCGTCAAGGTGCACGACAGGCTGATGTCCAACCGGGACCTGATGCCGCCCGGGGTATCGGATCCCATGGTCAAGCCGAAGGGCGTCGATGACGTACCGATTCTGACCCTGACCCTCTGGTCGCATGACGTCGACGATGCGATGCTTCGGCAGATCGCCCTCGACTCGCTCCAGTATCTGAACGAGGTCCCGAACAGCAGCCAGAGCTTTGTGGTCAGCGGGCGCGAGGAAAAGGTCCGCATCGAGGTCTTGCCCGAGCGGCTGACCGGCCTCAATGTCACCATGGACCAGATCGCGGGCGCGGTGCAGGCGGCGAACGCCGAGCGCACGGCCGGCAGCGTCGAGGTCGGGTCGAACAGCACACCCATCTACGCGGGCGCGTTCCTCCGGGACTCCGAGGACATCGGGCGGTTGCTGGTCACGGTCGAGGGTGGCCGGCCGGTTTATGTGCGCGATGTCGCGGAGGTGATCTACGGACCGGGCGAGATCAAGCGCTTCGTCCGCCACTATACCGGTGTCGCCGGCGCAGAGCCCGATGCCGCACCCGAGGGCGCCTCCGCGGTCACCATTGCGATCGCGAAGAAGGAGGGAAGCAACGGGGTCTCGGTGGCGAACGGCATCCTTGACCGGCTGGAGTTGCTCAAGGGCCAGGTGATTCCCGACAACGTCGAGGTGTCGGTGACCCGCAACTACGGCAATACCGCGAATGCCAAGGTGAACGAGCTGATGTTCAAGCTCTTCATTGCGACCGCCGCGGTGACCGTGCTCGTGTTCATCTTCCTGGGTCTTCGGGCCGCCCTGGTGGTGCTGATCGTGATCCCGGTGGTGCTGCTGTTCACGATCTTCAGCGCCTGGCTGATGGGCTACACCATCGACCGTGTGAGCCTGTTCGCGCTGATCTTCGCGATCGGGATCCTGGTCGATGACGCGATCGTCGTGGTGGAGAACATCTACCGGCGCTGGCTGATGAAACGGGGTGTCGACACCGAGACCACCGTCGAGGCCGTCGCGGAGGTCGGCAACCCGACCATCCTCGCGACCTTCACCGTGATCGCGGCCCTGCTGCCGATGGGTTTCGTGACCGGCATGATGGGTCCGTACATGCAACCGATCCCGGCGCTCGGTTCCGTCGCGATGCTGTTCTCCCTGGTCGCGGCCTTTCTGTTCACGCCCTGGCTGGCCTGGCGCCTGCGCCCGAGCATGGACTACCTGCAACGGGCCGAGGCGAAGGAGCACAAGCAGAACGAGATGATGGGGCGGTTGTTCGCGAAGGCCATCCCTGGTCTCGTGCAGAACCGCACCTACGGCTGGTCGTTCCTGATCGGCATCGTCGTCATCTTCTTTCTTACCGTGATGCTGTTCTTCACCAAGGATGTGTCGGTGAAGATGCTTCCGCTGGACAACAAGCCTGAATTCAACGTGGTCATCGACTTCCCGGAGGGTACCGCGCTCCCCGAGACGGGGACCCTGATGCACGAACTCGCGCTGATCCTGCGCGCGATGCCGGAGGTCACCGCGATACAGGGCTATGTGGGCACCGCCTCCCCGTTCAACTTCAACGGGCTGGTCAGGCACTACTACCTGCGCCAGCAACCATGGCAGGCCGACATCCAGGTGCAGCTGGTCGACAAGGGCGACCGCGAGCGCACCAGTCACGAGATCGCGGTCGAGGCACGCGAAGTCCTCACCCCCTTGGCGCAGCAGGCCGGTGCCCGCATCCAGGTCGTCGAGATGCCGCCCGGTCCGCCGGTATTGCAGTCCGTGGTGGCCGAGATCTATGGGCCCGATGCGAACGTGCGCCGCCAGGTCGCGCTGGACATGGAGGACATGTTCAGGAATGCCACGCATCTCGACGACGTCGACAGTTTCCTGCAGACCCCGTATGAGGTCTGGCACTTCAACGTCGACCGCGACAAGGCACTGCGAAGGGGGGTCACCGTCGATGCGGTCAACCGCACGCTCGAGGCGGCCGTCGGGGGGCAGGTGCTGGGTGACGTGAAGACGCGTTCCCTGGTGGAGCCGCACCTGATCGAGATGCACCTCCCGATGCACATCCGCTCCGACGTCGAGCGCCTGCTGGTTCTCCCGGTTCCGTCCGGTGGCGGGGGGTCGGTCCCGCTGTCCGAAGTGGGCTCCTTTGTCCGTGTGCCGCAGGACGAGCCGGTCTACCACAAGAACCTGCGCCCAGTCGAGTACGTGACCGCGGAGACCGTGGGCCGTCTCGCGGCGCCGATCTACGGCATGCTGGAGGTCGAGCAGCAGTTGGAGGACTACCGGCTACCCGGTGGCGGCGAACTCGAGTCGCACTGGGTGGGCCCGCCGCCCAATGACGGCTCGGTCGCCTTCGAGTGGGCCGGCGAATGGACGGTGACCTACGAGACCTTCCGCGACATGGGCATTGCCTTCGCGATCGCGCTGGTGCTGATCTACATGCTGGTGGTCTGGGAATTCGGTAACTTCGTGCTGCCGGCGATCGTGATGGCGCCGATACCCCTGACCCTGATCGGGATCATTCCAGGCCACTGGGTTCTGGGCGCCGAATTTACCGCCACCTCGATGATCGGTTTCATCGCCCTGGCGGGCATCATCGTCCGAAACTCCATTCTGCTGGTGGATTTCGCCCGACACGCAGTGGCCGAGGGCCAAGACGTGATGCAGGCCATGATCAACGCCTGCCAGGCGCGGACGCGACCGATCCTGATCACCGCGTTCGCACTGCTCGCCGGTTCCAGCGTGATCCTGTTCGACCCGATCTTTCAGGGCATGGCCATCTCCCTGATGTTCGGAACGATCGTGGCCACGCTGCTGACCCTGCTGGTGATCCCGCTCGGTGCGATCAGCGCCCGGAAGATCCTGGAGGCGGATGCGCCAGCTCATGGCTCCGGGCCGGACAACCACGGCGGCGATGGCGGAAATGGCGGCACCATCGCGGCGATGGGCCCCGAGGCGTCGGCCGAGGCAGGTCCCGGTCAGCAGACAGGACAGCGCCACACGATGACGAGTCCCTCCGGCGGGCCCGTGCTGAAGACGCTCGGATTCATCTGGCTCTACCTCAGGTCGCTTGCCGAGGCCTTCGTGGAAGGGATCGTGCAGTTGCTGCGGGCCATTGCGCGCCTGATTCTGCGGCTCGCGGGCGGTGGATCGAACGGTGGTCCCCCCGGACCCGGCGCCGGCGGCGGTGGGGCAACCGGGACGGGGCCTGGCAGCGGGCCGCGGTCTCCAGACCAATCGGGGCCTGCGCCGGGTGATGCGACCGGACCCGGTGATCGCTCGGATCACACCCAGGCTTCCGGGTCCGAACGTACTGCCGGCGGACAGGGGGGAGCGGCCACGACACCACCCTCACGCCCGGTTTCGGTGGCCGAGGCATCGGCGCGAGAACCGGCGCGACCGGCGCCCGAAGCCCTCGACACCGGACGGGCGGCGAAGGCAGCTCCGGCGGCACCCGAGACGGCGGGGGCCGAAGAGGCGCCTGCTCCGACGGCTGATGCGGGCGAAGGCGCCGTGAAACCGGAAACCCCGCGAGCCCGAACCGGGAAGGCGGCCGGAGGCAAGAAGGCACCCACGCGGTCGGCACGGGGCAAGGGCAGTGCAAAGGCGCAGGATAAGGAGCCCAAGGAAGGCAAGGTTTCCGGGTCGAGGGCTCCCCGCAAGGGGCCGGCCAAGGCCTCCGGCGATGACGAAAAGCAGTCCGGGACTGATACCGACAAGGCCGGATCGAAGAGTTCCGGTGCCTCGGCCGCCAATGTCCGGCGTCGCCGCGGCATCCGGTTGTCCTGACGAAGGCCATTTACAAAGACCATCATCGAGGAGAAGAGCTGATGAAGCATGTTGTGAACAAGTTTTCCCTGACGACCCTGGCCGTGGCGACAGCGCTGGCACTGGCCGGTGCCGTACAGGCCGACGGCATGCAGGGCGGCGAGGGCGCAGCCTTCGCGAAGCAGGAGTTTGCGGAGGGGCCCCTGGCCTACGGTTACGGCGAGCGTCCGATGCCTGGCGCGATGCAACCTCGCGCCCGTCCTGATTACGGATATGCCCCGCGCCCGGAGTGGTCCGCTCCGCAGATGCCGCCACGCCCCGAGGCTCGTGGAATGCCGGCCCGTCCGGATTTCGCGGCCCCCGAGAGGCCGCCGTTCGCAGGCCTGCCATGGGATCGCGAAGGCTCCGGTGCCGAGATGCCGGAGATGACCGAGGAGATGAAGCAGCTCATGGCCGAGCGCGAGGAGAGCATGAAGCAGATGGCGGCTGAGCGCGAGGAACGCATGAAGGAGATGGAGGCCATGCGCGAGGCGCACATGCAGGCGCACATGCAGGCGATGGAGGCCGCCCGCGAGGCCTTCATGGCGGAGCTGCCGGAAGAGGCCAGGCAGGCAATTAAGGAGCGCGAGGAGCGCATGAAGGAAATGGAGGCCGAGCGCGAGCAGCAGATGGCCGAGATGGAAAAGATGCGCGAGCAGCGCATGAAGGCCGTCGAGGCCAGTCGCGAAGCCTACATGGCCGAGATGGAGCGGCAGCGCGAGGCGATGATGGAGACGACGGAAGAGCGCCGCTAGGTCATGGAACGGGGCGGTGCGGCGCGATCTGCTCCGCAGCGCGCGCCCTTCGGGGCGGCGGTGTGGCAGGCCTTGGGACACGGGCAGGCCGGTTCCCATGGCACTACCCTGGAGATGTTGGGCCATGAGAGGAAAGCGATTCTGGGCAGGGCAGCCGTCTGCCGCGCGCTGGCTCGCCGCCCTCGTGCTGCTGTGCGGTCTCCCTGCCGCAACGGATATCGTGGCCCAGGACCGCAATCCCTGGGCGAGGCCCGACCCGGGTGGGTCGACCCCGACGTTCCAGCCGCGGGTCGATGGTCGGTTCGCTCCCCGGGACTACGATCCGGTGTATGACCGGCGGCGTGATACCTTCCGGTTCGGTCAACCGGTTCAACCGGAGGCCTCCGGCCGACGGCAGGATCCCTACTCAGGGCTGGGGGTGACTCCGGGAGAACAGGGGATGGGTGCGTATGGTCCGTCGACGTCGATGTTGCCGTGGTCGAGTCTCTACGGGATACCTGGGACCACGGGATATCCGGGGGTTTTTCCGTACGGTACATATCCGGGGAGTGGTATGCTTTGGCCCGGGACGGGTCTGACGGGTCCCGGGCTTGGATCGCCCCCATACGGCGCCCCGCTGGGCTCGATTCCGCTACTGGGCACGCCCTATTAGCGAAAACAAGGAAATGCGCAGGTCTGTAGCCCTCGAGGCCGGCGCATCATTCAGAAGAGGGCGCACAACTCCATTGGAGGTTTTTCATGAGCAAGTTCGTTAAGGCGGTCGTGCTGGCTGCTTCCCTGGGTGCCCTTTCGGCTGCCCCGATGATGGCGTCCGCTCAGTTTGGCGGTCCGGGTTACGGGGGTCCTGGCTACGGCGGCTACCCGGGCTATGGCTATGGCCCCGGTCAAGGTAGTGGTTTCGGCGACATGTTCGGTTTCGGTGACATGTTCAGTGATTTCGACATGAGCGCCCGTGGCAGCGGTCGTGGCTACGGTTCCGGCCGCGGCTACGGCGATGCCTACGGTTACGGGCAGCCCTACGGCTACGGCCCCGGCTATGGCCCCGGATATGGTGGCCCCGGTCCCGGATATGGTGGCTCCGGTCCCGGATATGGTGGTCCCGGCCCCGGATATGGTGGCCCCGGCTACGGTCCAGGCTACTAAGGTCCCGGAAGGAAACCTGCCCGGCTTCGGCCGGGCAGGTCTCTCCATGCCGTCGTGCCGAGGGTCTGAATGCTGACTGTGATTGGCAACCTCAAGGGTGGCACCGGCAAGAGCACCGTGGCCTTCAATCTCGCGCTATGGAGCCTTGGCAACAAGCGCAAGGTACTGGCCGTGGACCTCGATCCACAGGCGACACTGACTGACGTGATCCGGGTGCGCGACGAGGAAGGCTATCAGCCGGCACTCGATCTCTCTCAGAGCCTTGATGAGGCGATCCAGGCGGGAGAGCAGTACGACGAGGTCATCGTTGATGTCGGGCCCTCCGATCTGGGCACGATGTACGCTGCGATCCTCGCGGCGGATCAGGTCGTCATACCGGTACCGCCCAGCCAGGCGGATGTCTGGTCAACCCACCGTTTTGTGAAGAAGATCCAGGAACTGCGCGGTGAGCGCAGCAGCCCGGAAATCATCGGTTTCATCAACCGGGCCGATACCCATCAGGCGGTCCGGGAGTCGGACGAGACCTTCGGAGCCCTCGGAATGATCGAGGGGCTGCGCGCGGTGCGCCCGCGGCTCGGCCAGCGCATGGCCTTCAGGCGGTCGTTCAGCGAAGGGCTCTCGGTCCAGGAACTGGAGCACCGTAGCAAGGCCGCGATCGAGCTTGAGGATCTGGCGAAGACGATCTTTCGCAAGTCGCGCCGGTAGTCCGCACCGCGGCCGCTCCTCCCGCTACCTAACCAACATTCATCGACTCGAGACAGGATAAGACATGGCCGCCCTCGGCACCTTCCTGCGCAAATACTGGATCCTCATCATCATCGTTCTCTGGATCATCGCCTGGTTCAACCGGGACCTGCTCGCGCCGGATGCGCCTGCCGCCGATGCCGTACAACTGGAGGAGGAGGCCATCGGCGAAGTCCCGGTACTGCCGCCTCCGTCACCTGAACCTGAAGCCGGCGCGCAGACGGAGTCCGAGCCTGCGACCGAGCCGGAG
Source organism: Thioalkalivibrio sp. (assembly GCA_018224485.1). GTDB lineage: Bacteria > Pseudomonadota > Gammaproteobacteria > Ectothiorhodospirales > Ectothiorhodospiraceae > Thioalkalivibrio. The sequence continues at coordinate 8,020 of JAGTVE010000173.1, forward strand.
CCTGCGACCGAGCCGGAGCCTGCGGCCGAG
>JAGTVE010000174.1 GCA_018224485.1 Thioalkalivibrio sp.
AGCGCGACCTTCATGTCCGCGCCGAAGCGGCCGGCGGCTACGGCCGGGTGCGCCTCGCGGGCGCGGGCAAGCAGGAACTCGAAGCGTTCGGCCCCGAGTTCGGGCGGGGCCGCGCCGCTGAAACTGGGCCGCATCCCCTTGCGGGTGTCGGCGGCCAGGGTGAATTGCGGGACCAGCAGCAGGCCACCGCCGGTATCGCGCAGGCTGAGGTTCATGCGCCCCTCGGCGTCCGGAAACACCCGATAGCCCAGCAGCCGCTCCAGCGTGCGCTCCACCGCCGCAGGCGTGTCACCCGCCTCCACCGCCACCAGCGCGAGGATCCCCGAACCAATCGCTCCGGCCACCTCGCCGCCGACATGCACGCTGGCCTCGGAGACCCGCTGGATGAGTGCAATCACGCCGCCGCTCCCCGGATCGGAGTATCACGCGCCGCCGGCCAGGTCGGCAGGCGGCCCACAGACAGCGCCCGGAACCCGCCGCTCCGACGGCGCCGCCGCCTCATCCAAAGCGCCCGACCAGGGCGTCCGTGGCCTTCACCAGTTCCCGAGCGATGCCCGGTTCCGCCGCCGAGTGTCCGGCATCCGGCACGATCCGCAGCTCGGCCTGTAGCCAGACCCGGTGCAGCGCGACCGCCTGCTCGACCGGGCAGACCACGTCGTAGCGACCGTGCACGATGTAGCCGGGGATTCCGGCCAGCCGGCCCGCGTCGCGCAGCAGATGGTCCGGTTCGAGGAAGCTGTCGTTGAAAAAGTAGTGGCACTCGATGCGGGCGAGACTGACGGCGACGGAGGGATCGGCGAAGTGGGCAACGACATCCGGGTTCGGGCGCAGGCAGGAGCTGCTGCCCTCCCAGACCGACCAGGCCTGCGCGGCCCGTTCGCGCAGCTCGCGGTCGGACCCGGTCAGGCGGCGATGATAGGCAGCCACCATGTCGACCCGCTCCTCCTCCGGGATCAGCTCCCGGAAACGGGACCACGCCTCCGGGAACAGGCGGTCGGCACCGGACTGGTAGAACCACCGGATGTCACGCGGGCGACACAGGAAGATCCCGCGCAACACCAGCCCGAGAACCCGGTCCGGGTGGGCCTGGGCATAGGCAAGGCCCAGCGTCGAACCCCAGGATCCCCCGAAGACCACCCAGCGCCGCACGCCGAGCGACTCCCGCAGGCGCTCGATGTCCTCCACGAGGTGGGGCGTGGTGTTGGCCTCCAGACCCGCATGCGGAGTGGAGCGGCCCGACCCGCGCTGGTCGAAGAGCACGATGCGGTAGCGGGCGGGATCGAAGAAGCGGCGGTGCCAGGGCTCGCAGCCGGAGCCCGGCCCGCCGTGCAGGAAGACCACCGGCAGCCCGTCCGGGTCGCCGCAGGTCTCCCAGTACAGCCGGTGACCGTCGCCGACATCGAGGGTGCCGGTCTCGCCGGCCTCGATCGGAGGGTAGAGCATTTCCATCACCACGCCTTCGGGTTCGAGAACAATGTCAGTGTCGCCAAAAACCGGCCCGGAAGTCACGCCGCCGGGGCTGCGCACGGCGTCCGCCGCGACCCGCGGTGCCGTCACCCGGCGTCCGGCCCGCCTTTTCCGGGGCCGGAGACCGCTGACGGCGGGACCCGGCAATTCCCGAGCGCCGCGGACCCCGAATCGAGACTTCGCGCATATTCTAATGATATAAGTCCGGCAAGCCGTGCCCCTGGCGTCGCGCCGGCCTGGGCGAAGTCTCGGGCTACGGGGGGCCGCGATCGCCCGTTCGGATCCGATGCGCACCAGCGTGGAGAGCTTCAAGATCGGCCTGGCCGCATTCGTCGTCCCGTTCATGTTCTTCCACTCGGCACCGATGCTGACGCAGGGCGAGTGGCACGAGAACGCGCATGCCTTCCTGACCGCGGCGCTGGGGATCTACCTGCTCGCCTCGTCGATCCAGGGGTGGTTCCTCGGCCGGATCAACTGGGTGGCGCGGGTACTGGTGCTGGGGGCCGCGCTGGCGATGATCGGCGGGGGCATGCAGTCGGATATCATTGGGCTCAGCGTCGCCGCGGTGGTGTTCGCGGTGCAGAGGTTGCTGCTCAACCCAGCCCGGACCTGGTGGGCCATTCGGGGAGAGCGGCGTGTCATCCGCAGGTGCGGCCGGCAGGGTCCCGGCACAGCCGGAACCACCCGCAATGAACTCAAGCAGGTGCTACGCTTGACTGCGGCCGACTGCCTCGAGCGCGCGGCAGAGCGCGCCCGGGGTGAAGGCGGAACCGTCGCTGCTCCGCGGGCACGGCGAGCACAGCGCCGATCTCATCGCCGCCGCCGTCGAGGAGTCCGGGGCCGATCTGCTGGTGGTCGGCTCGCACGGGCGCCGAGGGGTGCGACGGCTGCTGCTCGGCAGCGTGGCCGAGAACCTTGTGCGCAAGGTCAATGTCTCGATCCTGGTGGTACGGGGTCCGGAAACGACGGAGGAGAAGGAATGACAGCAATGCAAAGCAGCATCCCGATGGACAGGCTGGGGCACACGGCGCGGGACCACCGGCCTTACGGGGGCGCCCTGCCCCGCCGCAGCCGCAGGTTGATGCCATGACCAGCGAAATCATCCGCTTCCATGACCTGCACCCCACGGAGGCCGACTTTCGGCGCGAGGTGCTGACGGGCCTGCGCGAACGGCCGCGGCGCATCGCGCCGAAGTTCTTCTACGACGAGCGCGGGTCGAAGCTCTTCGACGCGATCACCGAGGCGCCGGAGTACTACGTGACCCGGACCGAGAGCGAGATCCTGCAGCAGCGCGCGGACGAAATCGCGCGGACGGTCGGCACCGGCAGCCTGCTGCTGGAACCGGGCGGCGGCAGCTGCGCCAAGGTCCGGATCCTGCTCGAGGGCCTCGAACCCTGCGCCTACGTGCCGATGGACATCTCCCGGAATCACCTGCGGATGGCCGCGGAAGAGGTTGCGGCCGACTTCCCCTGGCTGGAGGTGCACGCGGCGCACACCGACTTCACGCACCGGATGGAGGTCCCGCCGACCGCCCCCGACGGACCGCGGGTCGCGTTCTTCCCGGGTTCGAGCATCGGCAACTTCGATCCGGAGCACGCGGTGGACTTCATCGCCGCCGTCGCCGACCTGGTCGGTCCCGGCGGGCACTTCCTTATCGGGGTGGATCTGCGCAAGGAAAAGGCCCTGCTCGAGGCCGCCTACGACGATGCGCAAGGGGTTACCGCGGCCTTCAACCTGAACCTGCTGGAACGGATCAACCGGGAGCTGGGCGGGGATTTCGATCTGCAGTACTGGCGCCACCGCGCCGTGTACAACGAGGCCGAGGGAAGGGTGGAGATGCACCTGGTCAGCGCGAGGAATCAGCGTGTCAGGATCGAGGACGAGGTCTTCGACTTCGATACGGACGAGACCATCCACACCGAGAACTCCTACAAGTACGGGCTGGACGAGTTCGAGGGCCTGGCCCGCCGCGCGGGCATGGAGACGGTCGGCGTGTGGACCGATCAGCGGGGCCTGTTCAGCGTGCACCTGCTGCGGAATACGGCGCTGGCGGACGAGTAGCGCCGTTCCTCTCCCCTCTCCCGCGTGCGGGAGAGGGGCCGGGGGTGAGGGCCGGCAGTAAGCCCCAGACCTCAGCCGATCGGTTCCAGCCGCGCGAAGCTCAGCACCAGCCACTTCGCACCCGCGCCGGCGAAGTTCACCTGCACCCGGGCCGATGCGCCGCCGCCCTCGTACTGGGTGATCACGCCCTCGCCGAACTTTGCGTGGCGAACGTGCGACCCGATCGCGAGGCCCGCCTCCGCGGCTGCGGCGCGCTTCGGGTCCATCCCGGTGCCGCCTCCGTGCCGTGCCGCGGCAAACCGCCCGGCCGGCCGGATCCGTATCTGCGGGCGCAGCGGTTCCACCAGATCCTCCGGCAGCTCGCGCAGGAAGCGGGAGGGCATGTTGTAGGACTCGCGGCCATAGAGCCGCCGGCTCTCGGCATAGGCCAGGTACAGCTCCCGCTCGGCCCGGGTCATCCCGACATACGCGAGCCGCCGCTCCTCCTCCAGGCGGCCCGGCTCTTCCAGCGAGCGCGCATTGGGAAACAGCCCCTCCTCCAGCCCGACCAGGAAGACCAGCGGGAACTCGAGCCCCTTCGCCGAGTGCAGGGTCATCAGCTGCACCGCGTCCTCGAAGGGATCGGCCGCGCCCTCGCCGGCCTCCAGCGCCGCATGGGCGAGAAACTCCGTGAGGCCGCCGGGCCGCTCCTCGGCATCCGCGGGCCACTCCTGCTCGAAGGCGCTGGCCGCGCCGATCAGCTCGTCCAGGTTCTCGAGTCTTGCCTGGCCGCGCTCGCCCTTCTCGTTCGCGTAATGCTCGCGCAGGCCCGAGCGATCGATCGCCCCCTCCACCTGATGCCCCAGGGGACGGTCAGCGGGCATCTCGGCGAGCTCCATGCGCAGCTGCAGGAATCCAAGCAGTGCATTGCGCGCACGCCCCGCCAGCAGGCCATCCTCCAGTGCCTTCAGCGCGGCATCGTGCAGGCTGAGGTCCTCCCGCTGCGCCAGCTCGCGCAGCTCATTGAGCGTCTTCTCGCCGATCCCGCGCGGGGGCTGGTTCACCACCCGCAGGAAGGCGGGATCGTCGTCGGCGTTCGTGGCCAGGCGCAGGTACGCGAGCGCGTCCTTGATCTCCTGGCGCTCGAAGAAGCGCAGCCCCCCGTAGACCCGGTAGGGCATGCGCCGCGCGATGAAGGTCTCCTCCAGCACGCGCGACTGGGCATTGGAGCGGTAGAGCACCGCGCACTCCCGGTGCTGACCGCCCTGCTCCACGTGCCGGGCGACGGTCTCGGCGACGAAGCGCGCCTCGTCCTGCTCGTTGATCGCGGCAAACAGGCGCACGGGCGCGCCATCGCGTCCCTCCGTCCACAGTTCCTTGCCCAGCCGGCCCTCGTTGTGGCGGATCAGGGCGTTCGCGGCCTTCAGGATGTTCGCGCTGGAGCGGTAGTTCTGCTCCAGCCGGATCACGCGGGTGCCGGGAAAATCCCTCTGGAAGTGCTGCAGATTCTCGATGCGTGCGCCGCGCCAGCCATAGATGGACTGGTCATCGTCGCCGACCGCGAAGACCGGGGATTCCGTGCCGGCCAGCAGACGCAGCCAGGCATACTGGATCTCGTTGGTGTCCTGGAACTCGTCCACCAGCAGGTGACGGAAGCGGTTGCGGTAGTGCGCGAGCAGATCCTCGTTGTCGCGCAGCAGTTCCAGCGCGCGCAGCAGCAGTTCGGCGAAGTCGACCACCCCGGCACGGATGCAGGCCTGCTCATAGGCGGTATAGACCCGAACCCACTGGCGCGAGACCGGGTCGCCGCTGTCCGGGAGGTGCTCCGGCCGGCGGCCCTCGTCCTTGCGCGCGTTGACGAACCACTGCGCCTGCCGCGGCGGCCAGCGCGCCTCGTCCAGCTCCAGCGCGCGCAGCACGCGCCGGATCATGCGCAGCTGGTCATCGCTGTCGAGGATCTGGAAGGCCTGCGGCAGCTTCGCCTCCTGCCAGTGCTGGCGCAGCAGCCGGTGCGCGAGGCCGTGGAAGGTGCCGACCCAGAGCCCGCTGACGGGCTGGCCGAGCAGGGTCTCGATGCGCCCGCGCATCTCGTTCGCGGCCTTGTTGGTGAAGGTCACCGCAAGCAGGCTCCAGGGCGCGATGCCCTCGACCTCGATCAGCCAGGCGAGACGGTGCACCAGCACCCGCGTCTTGCCGCTGCCGGCGCCGGCGAGCACCAGCGTCGGTCCCGGCGGCGCAGCCACCGCCTCGCGCTGGGCGGGATTCAACGGGTCGAGCAGGCGGGAGACGTCCATCGGCGAATGGTAGCAAATGGATACGATGATGGGCTGACCCGGACGCCGGCGCGCCCGTGTGGGAGCGTTCCTCGCACGCGAATGGGCGGCGGGCTGGCTGCTAGTTTCGAGCGCCTG
>JAGTVE010000175.1 GCA_018224485.1 Thioalkalivibrio sp.
CGTCCCGGCCGGTTTCGTCGCGGTTCTGCGCCCGCGCCGTTGGGGCCATATCCCGGATGTGCAGGTCCATCTGCGGGTAGGCGATCTCGATTCCCTTCTGGCGGAACTCCTTGATGATCCTCTGATGGAGTTCGCTGGTCGTGGCCAGACGGTCCTTGAGCTGGCTCACGTAGACGCGGAGTTCGAAGCCCAGCGAATTGTCCCCGAAACTCAGGAACAAGACGCTGGGGGCCGGGTCCTTCAGGGCCGCCGGATGATTCTCGGCAATCGACCGCAGCGTCTCGATCACCTCGTCGACGTCGGCGTTGTAACTCACGCCGATCGGGATCACGATGCGCGTGGTGGTGTCCGAGAGCGTCCAGTTGATCAGCCGTTCGGTGATGAAGTTCTTGTTCGGCACCACGATCTCCCGGTTGTCCCAGTCCACGATGGTGGTTGCGCGGGTGCGGATCCGGGTGACCGTGCCGCTGTACTCGCCGATGGTGATGGTGTCGCCGATGCGCACCGGGCGTTCGAAGAGCATGATGATGCCGGACACGAAGTTCGCCACCACCTCCTGCAGGCCGAAGCCGAGCCCCAGCGTCAGGGCCGCGACCATCCACTGCAGTTCGGCCCAGCGCAGGCCCAGCAGCGAAAAGACGCTGATCACTGCGATCACCGCCAGCGCGTAGCGCAGCAGGGTGGTCACCGTGTAGCGGCCGGCGGCGTCCATCCGGGTGCTTCGCGAGAGCAGGATCTCCACCAGGCCCGGCAGGTTGCGCGCGGCCAGGGTGAACAGCACGCCCAGGAAGATCGCGAGCAGGAAGTCCTGAAGGCTTACCCGGCTCAGGATCTCGGTCTCGCCGGTCTCGCCGGTCACGATGGTGCGTGACCACAGGGTTACGCTGTCCAGCCACGTGAGCGCTGGCAGCAACTCCGACCAGACCCAGAACAGGCTGAGCACGAGCGTGGCGCCGGCAGTCACCCGCAACAGGGTGCGGGTCTGCTGGTTGATGTTCTCGATGCTCAGGTGCGGCTCCGGTATCTCCACCGGAATCCCTTCGCCCTTGGTCAGGCCGGTCTGTGCCGCTGCCGCCTTCGCGCGCTGCTCGCGCATGCGCCGGATCACCAGCCGCGTCTCGCTCAGGACCAGTGCCCGGGCGGCCAGGCTGTAGCCAAGCCAGACACCGGCCACCACGATCACGGTGTTGATGGTGTGTGCGAGCAGGGCGCCCACGGTCAGCAGATAGCCCGCCAGGGTCAGCGCGCCCAGGACCACGGAATAGGCCACCAGTGCCAGCCGGATGAACCGGCGCCTGCGCCCCCACCCCGGGTTGTCTTCGGCATGCTGCCATGGCGCGAGCATGCGCCAGGCAAGGATCCCGGTCACGACCACCGACGCGAGCAGGGCGATACGCCCGAAGACATCGGCGACGAGATCGCTGGGGTGTCCGAGGCTCAGTGCGAGGAACGCGATCAGCAGCAGCTGGGTGGGCAGGTACCACGTCAGGTGACGCCGCAGCCGACGCACCATCTGCGGATTCCAGGCCAAATGCGCGGTCCCGACCCCGTTCCTCCCGGTGAACAACAGGGAGAGGTGGCCGACCAGCCACCACAGCGCGATGCTGAAGAGCAGGAGCACGAGGATCTCGACCCCTGGCCCGATGTCTTCGAGCCGTTCGAGCCTGAATGCGGTGGAGGCCAGCAGCACCGGCACGGGAAGCGCCCGCAGCAGGCTCCAGCCGATCGCCTGGAAGGTCAGGCCGATGCGGTCGGTGAATCGGTGCGTGGTCATTTCCGCCAGGCGTGCGAGATGCCGCGGCGTACCGCGGGCCCAGGCCAGCAGCAGGCCCGCGATCAGCAGCGTGAGCAACGATCCCGCCGGGTACCCGATGGTCACCTGGACCAGCGCACCCTGGATCTCCCGCCACGATGCGGGATCCAGCAGGGCTATCAGCGCGGCGGGGAGACGCATCGACCACTCCACCCCGACCGGAGGGTGACTGGGCCACCAGAGCAGGGCCTCGCGCAGCAGCTGCGACAGTTCCTCGATCTGCAGTACCGCTGAGCGCAGCCGCACCTCGGTCAACTGCAGCTGTTCGGTCAACATCGCGTCGGCCTGGAGCTGCATCTCGATCACCTCGCCCTGGAGGCGCCGGAGTTCGGCAGCCGCACGGTCCTCGGCGAAACCCGCGGGCGCCGGTGGCAGGGTACGCAGCTCGTCCCGAAGGGTGATGTCCCGCAGGCGGGACTGTGCCAATTCCCGCTCGATGTCGCGGAGTGTGTAGCGCAGGTCCAGCAAACCCCGCAGACGTCGCTCCTCCTCGATCAGCAGCCCTCCGAGGACATCGGTCAGGCCCCCGATCTCGAGGCGCTCGCGCACGCTGTCCAGGGTCTGGCCCAGGTCGGTCTCGATCCGGGTATAGCGTTCGCGCTCGGCCTGCAGTTCGCGGATCCGTGCCTGCGTCGCGGCGACCCGGTCGATGCGGTGCAGGAGGGACTGGATCTCGGGCGCGAAGCGCACTGCGGCCTCGGGCTCGCGCTCGGTCAGGTTGCGGAGGTCATCGCGCAGTGCGCGCAGCTCCTCGCCGGTCCGCTCTTCCAGCTCCTCGGCAAGCTGCCGGAGACGCTGGTCGAGCCAGCGCTGTTCGGCATCCAGAACGCGGAGTTCCAGGCCGAGCAGCTCGACCCGGGGGGGCAGCACCTCTGCGTCGAGCTGCGCCGCGATGATGCGGGCGTCCGCGCGGCGGTCCCGGGCAAGTTCCCAGGCGGCGAAGGCATCGGCAAGCGTCGGGCCCTGCAGCGGACCCCAGGTCTCCGCCACGGCCTCTTCCGTCCGCTGCCGGCGCAACCCCTCGAGTGTCTCGGGCTGGGTTCGCGCCTGGGCCTCCAGACGTTCGAGCAGCTGCTGCTTCTGTTCCCGTTCCAACGCGAGTTGGGTACGCCGCCGCTCCAGTGCCGCGATTTCCTCCTCGATCCGGCCAGGCGTCCGACCCCCCACAGCCGCCGGAGCGGGTGATGCATCCAGGATCCCGCTCAGGCGCCGCTCGGCCTCGTTCAGCCGTTGCTGCGCGGCCGCCGCGAGTTGCGCACGGTCCAGTGCGCCGCTCAGCCGTTCGGCGCCGGCCTGCTCGTTTTCCAGCGCCGAGCGCCACAGCGCGTTCTCCGCCGCATTGTCCGTGGTGGCCGCTGCCCGTTCGGCAAGACGGTCGGCTGGACTCGCCTCCAGCCAGGCCTCGGCGGGTCCAATATCGATCGCCTCGACCATGGGCACCAGCCGCTGGCGTGCCTCGCGCAGCGCGGCGCGGAGTTCAACCAGGTGCTGTGTGGTGAGTTCCGGGGCCTTGTCGCCGTGGCCCTCGCGCTCCTGCGCGGGCAGCAGGGCGCTCCAGGTCAGCAGGATGACCAGCAGGAGCACCGGGGTGAGGACGATCGGGGGTGGACGCATGCGCAGGGTCGAAGGGAGCCAGTCGATGCCCCATTATGACAGGATCACCGCGCGGCTCTCGCCACCGTATGTTGGATCTTCAGTCGATGCGCCCGTCCGGCGTTTCCAGCACCGCCTCCAGCCCGTCGATGCGCATGCCCGGTGCGATGTCGTGGCGCTCGAACCAGCCGCGGTTCACCTCCAGCGCATAGCGCACCGGGCCCTCGGAGGTATGCACATCGCGGGCGTGGGGCTCCATGTGGGCAATGTTCCGGATCCGGTAATCGCCGTCGACGAAGGCCACCGACAGGGGAATCAGGGTGTTCTGCATCCACATGCCGACGACCTGATCACCCGGCCAGACGAAGAGCATGCCGTGTCCGTCGGGCAGGTGCTCGCGGAACATCAGGCCGCGGGACATTGCCTCGGGGGTGGCGGCGATCTCCACCGTCAGGATCCGGTCGGCGATTGGCAGTTCCCGGACCGGCAGGCCCTGCGCGGCCGCGGTCGCGGCCAGCAGCCAGAGCAGCGCGGCCAGCGCGAGCGCCGGAGTGGGAGTAAGGCCCTTGCCGGCGCCGCGGGGTCGTCGCGACCGGCACAGGAATGTACCCGCCAGCGATCGCGGCATCACTCCCGGTCCATGCGGCCGACCGCGCAGCTGACGAAGGAACGTGCCTTTGCGCCGGCGGACTTCAGGCCCTGCACCGAGCCGGTCGCCGGGTAGCCCATCGAGGCGAGCTTGTGCATGATTTCGTCGCGCCGTTCGTCCGCAGCCTCGACGTCAACCACGCCTCCCTCGATGTCCACCTCCACGGCGTCGACACCCTCCAGCGCCGTGAGACCCTTGCGAATGCTGCCCGCGCAGCCGCCGCACTTGATGTTTTCCACTTCGATGCGCATCGAATCCTCCCGGGTTTCGCCACATTAAAGATACTGCAGGTATGATTCCACGTCTTACGAAATGTTCAAGGGATCACCGCATGCCCCAGTATCGTTCACGCACCACGACCCATGGCCGCAACATGGCCGGCGCCCGCGCGCTCTGGCGCGCAACCGGGATGAAGGACGGCGACTTCGGCAAGCCGATCATCGCGGTCGCCAACTCCTTCACCCAGTTCGTGCCGGGCCATGTGCACCTGAAGGACCTCGGGCAGCTGGTCGCGCGCGAGATCGAGAAGGCCGGCGGGGTCGCCAAGGAGTTCAATACCATCGCGGTGGATGACGGCATCGCGATGGGGCATGGCGGCATGCTCTACTCGCTGCCTTCGCGGGAGATCATCGCCGACAGCGTCGAGTATATGGTCAATGCCCACTGCGCGGACGCGCTGGTCTGCATCTCGAACTGCGACAAGATCACGCCCGGCATGCTGATGGCCGCGATGCGCCTGAACATTCCCGCGGTGTTCGTCTCGGGTGGCCCGATGGAGGCCGGAAAGGTCCAGCGCAATGACACCGTGGTCCACCTCGACCTGGTGGATGCAATGGTGGTCGCGGCCAACCCGAACGAGAGCGACGAGGCGGTGTATGAGTACGAGCGCTCGGCCTGCCCGACCTGCGGGTCCTGCTCCGGCATGTTCACCGCGAACTCGATGAACTGCCTCACCGAGGCGCTGGGCCTGTCGCTGCCGGGCAACGGGTCCCTGCTCGCGACCCACGCGGGTCGCAGGGAGCTCTTCCTGGAGGCCGGGCGGCTGATCGTCGAACTGGCCCGCCGTCACTATGAGCAGGACGATGCCTCGGTGCTGCCGCGCGCGATCGCGAGCTTCGATGCCTTCGAGAACGCAATGAGCCTTGACATCGCGATGGGCGGATCGACCAACACCGTGCTGCACCTGCTCGCCGCGGCCCAGGAGGGCGAGGTGGACTTCACGATGGCCGACATCGACCGCCTTTCGCGTAGCGTGCCGAACATCTGCAAGGTCGCGCCCGCGACGCAGAAGTACCACATGGAGGATGTGCACCGCGCCGGCGGCGTGATCGGCATCCTCGGCGAGCTGGACCGCGGCGGGCTGATCCACCGCGACGCGGCCACCGTGCACAGCCCCTCCCTGGCCGCGGCGCTGGACCGCTGGGATGTGGTGCGGGCCGAGGCCGCGGAGGCGCGCGCGCGCTACCTCGCGGCCCCGGGCGGCATCCCGACCCAGGTGGCCTTCTCGCAGGACGCGATGTGGGACGATCTAGACCTCGACCGCGCGAACGGCTGCATCCGGGATATCGACCACGCCTACTCGCGCGACGGCGGCCTGGCGGTGCTCTACGGCAACATCGCGCCGGAGGGCTGCATCGTGAAGACCGCGGGCATCGACGAGAGCATGTTCGATACCGAACAGCTGCGTTACACGACCAGCGTGCCCACCTCCACGATCCGCGTGTTTTCCGGGCCTGCCCGGATCTTCGAGAGCCAGGACGCGGCGGTCGAGGCGATCCTCGCCGACCGCATCCAGCCCGGCGACGCGGTGCTGATCCGCTACGAGGGCCCGAAGGGCGGGCCGGGCATGCAGGAGATGCTCTATCCCACCAGCTACCTGAAGTCCAAGGGGCTGGGCAAGGACTGCGCGCTGATCACCGACGGGCGCTTCTCGGGCGGCACCTCCGGTCTGTCCATCGGCCACATCTCTCCGGAGGCCGCGGAGGGTGGCGCGATCGGCCTGGTGGAGGAAGGCGACACCATCGAGATCGA
>JAGTVE010000176.1 GCA_018224485.1 Thioalkalivibrio sp.
ATCGTCGTACAGCGGATGGTCGCGGGCCGCCACGCATTGATCTCCGGGCAACACGCGCAGACCCTGCGCGCAATCCGGGGCGTCCGCGAGGTGGAGGGCAGGCTTTGGGGCTATCACTATGATCCCGCCGTGCGGGCCAACTACACGCTGCTGGTTCCGCCGGGCGCCGGCATTGAGCCGGGCACCGCGGTCATCGGCCCGGCGCTCGCACGCGCCCGCGGCGCCGGGAGCGGTGACGTGCTCGGCTTCCGTGGCCACGACGGCACGCTTCGCCCCTTCCAGATCGCCACGGTGCTGCCGCAGGAGTCGGCCCTGGCCAGCGCCGACCTGTTCCTGGTCGCGGAATCCGATTTCCGGGCCCTGTTCGGCATCCCTGACGGCCAGTACACCGATCTTGCGCTGCAGATCCCGAATCCGCGCGAGGAAGGCACCGTTGCCGAAAAGGTGCTGGAGGCGCTGCCGGACAGCCGCCCGATCCTTCGCGACGAGATGCTGCGCACCTACGACGCGGTCTTCGACTGGCGTTCGGCGCTGGTGCTGCTGCCGCTGTCCGGCGCGCTGTTGGCCTTCGCGATCCTCGCCTGGGAGAAGGCCTCGGGCCTGTCCGCGGACGAACGCCGCGAGATCGGCATCCTGAAGGCCATTGGCTGGGAGACCGGAGACGTGCTCGCGATGAAGCTCTGGGAAGGCGGGTTGTTGTCCCTGCTCGCCTTCCTGTTCGGCACTGCGGCGGCCTACTGGCACGTCTTCGGCCTGTCCGCGCCGCTGCTGACCCCGGTGATGCAGGGCTGGTCCGTGCTCTATCCGGACTTCCGCCTGATCCCCGCGATCGAGGCCACCCAGCTCCTGGCGCTGTTCTTCCTGACCGTACTGCCCTATCTCGCCGCCACCCTGGTGCCGGTGTGGCGCGCCGCGGTCACCGATCCGGACGAGGTGATGCGGTGAATGCGCGGGTGGAACTGCACGGGGTGCGCAAGGCCTTTCAGGAGGGTCATCCGAACGCCTTCTGGGCAATCGACGGGATCGATCTGGTCCTGCCCGCTGGTGGCGTGACCGTGCTGGCCGGTCCGAGCGGGTCTGGCAAGACCACGCTGCTCACGCTGATCGGCTGCCTCGCGAGGCCGACCGAGGGCCGCGTGCGCCTCGATGGCCGGGACATCTCCGGCCTCCCGGAACCCTTCCTCGCGGCGCTGCGCCGGCAGACCTTCGGATTCGTCTTCCAGCGCTTCAACCTGATACGCGGCCTGACCGTCCTCGACAATGTGATGCTTCCCGCCTACCCGCTGGGCACGCCCCGTCGGTCCCTGACCCGTCGGGCTACCGCGCTGCTGGAACGGCTGGGGATCGGCAACCGGTCCGGGGCGCAGGTGGAATCCCTGTCCGGCGGCGAGGCCCAGCGCACCGCCATCGCCCGCGCGCTGATCAATGACCCCGCCGTGCTGATCGCCGACGAGCCCACCGCCAACCTGGACACCGCGCTGTCGCTCGCCTTCCTCGACATCGTATCCGCTCTTCGCGCCGACGGCCGCACCCTGCTGCTCAGCAGCCACGACCCGCTGGTGCGCGAGGCCCCTGTCGTCGACCGGGTGGTGGAGCTGCGCGACGGCCGGCTGGTCGCGGACCACGAGGACAAGCGGGGTCCGGGGGGATGATGGTGCAGACGCCAATCCTCGCGCTGTTCATGGCCGACCTGCTGGGCCTGCTGCTGTTGATCCCCGCGGGCGTATTCGCGCTGCAGGTGCTTCGCCACTGGGACCCGTCCAGCGGCCATGCACGCCAGCTGCGCCTGGAAAAGCGGACCCACCTGGTCGCGGCCATCCTCGGGCTGGTGCTCCTGGCACAGCTCCTGGCGCTCCCACTGTTCGTCCACACCGTGGACCGCATGGCATTGCAGATCGTCGGGGCGATGTGCGCGGTGGGGACGCTGAACGCGAACCCCTGGGGCCTGCCGGCGCTGCTGCTGCGCATCGGCCTGTTCTTCCTCGCCGCCGCCTGGCTGCTGATGCACCGGATGGACAGGCGCGCGCCGGACTACCCGCTGATCCGCGCGAAGTACGGCCTGGTACCGGTGATCCTGCCGCTGGCCCTTGTCACCGCCGGTATCCAGCTCGCCTTCTTCCTGCAGCTCGATCCCGACGTGATCACCTCCTGCTGTGGCAGCCTCTTCAGCCAGGACAGCGAGTCCGTCGCCGCGCACATGGCCGGACTCCCGGCACTGCCGACGATGATCGCGCTCTACGGCACGATCGGGCTCGCGCTGGCCGCGGCCGGGGTCTACCTGCGCCGGCGCCGCGGCCTGCTGCTCTTCGGGACCCTCGCGACCCTGAGCTTCCCGGTCGCGATCGCCGCGATCGTGGCCTTCCTGTCGCTGTACGTGTACGAACACCCGTTGCACCACTGCCCGTTCTGCCTGCTCAAGCCCGAGTACGGCCGCATCGGCTACGCGCTGTACCTGCCCCTGTTCACCGCCGCCGCCCTCGGACTCGGCCTTGCGCTGACCACCGCATTCGCCCGACGGGAGAGCCTGCGCGCGGTGCTGGCCAGCGCCGCACCCCCACTGGTGATCACCGCCGCGGCAGGACTCGCCACCTTCGCCGCGCTGACGGCCTGGCTCTCCTGGCAGTCCAACCTGATCCTGCTGGGCTACTGAAGACATGCCTACGCCCGGAACAATCCTCACTGCCCTGGTCCTCCTCGCGCTTCTCTCGGGCTGCGGCAGCGAACGGACGACCGTCGCTAACGACGAGCCGGCCCCGCCCCTGGAACTGGAGCAACTCGCGGGCGGCCGGATCGCGCTGGAAGAATTCCGGGGCCGGGTCGTCGCCCTGCGCTTCTGGGCCGACTGGTGCCCCTTCTGCCGGAGCGAGATGCGCGAACTAGAACCCATGTACCAGCAGCTCCGCGAACGGGGCCTCGAGATCCTCGCGGTGAACGTCGGCCAGGACCGCAGCCGCGTCGAGCGTTTCGTCGATAGCGTCGGCTACTCCTATCCCACCCTGCTCGACCCCGACTCCACCATCGCACGCCGCTACGGCGTAATCGCCATCCCCGTCACCTTCTTCATCGACCACGAAGGCATCGTCCGCGGCCGCATCCTCGGCGAATCCGACGCCGCCACCTTCGAACGCCTCGCGGTGCCACTTCTAACCGAATCCGAATCCAACGCGGTGCCAGCCTCAAGCGCCGGTCGGCAAAGCGGGCACGAGGAGCCAGGTCCGACCCTGGTCGGCGAGGGGGAACGGCCGTGAGCGGGACGCCGCATATACATCCCTGTAGGCTTGCCGGCAGCATCCCTGCTGCCGTCACCCGCTCAAGGCCGTACCCCCTCGCCTCTTGCCGGCCAGCGACAGGGATAACGCTTCCCAAGCCGCAACCTGCACTTACTCTCATGCCTGCCGCACGACCCCTGCACGACGGTCAGGAGGCGTTGTGGGGGGGAGCACTTCCGGACTGTAGGAGGCCATGGATGGCCGACTTCAAGCGCCCATGGACGGCTCGAGCGTGTCCGGAAGTGCTCCCCCCCACAACGCCGGGGACCCCAACCGCTCCCCGGCACCCGCCCGGCCCCGGCGCCCGAACCACCCGAACCTGCGCCGGCAACGGGCAAATCGATGCAGCCTGAGTACTCCTGGGTGATCGCTTTTCTCGCCGGCCTGCTGGGCAGCGGTCACTGCGTGGGGATGTGCGGGGGACTGGTGTCGGCCTTCTTCCTGAAGATGGGGCGTCACTCGAAGAACCCGGTGACCTACGCCGCCTACCACGGCGCGCGCGTGTCGGTGTACGTGGCCGCCGGGGCCGCCGCGGGTGCGGTGGGACTGCTGATATCGGCCGGATCGCTGGGCGTTGCGCAGGGGGTCCTGATGATCCTGGCCGGCATCATCGTCATCCTCCTGGGGCTGGACCTCCTCGGCATCGGGCCACTACGCCGCTTCGGCATCTCGGTACTGCCTACCGGCCTGCTGAATCACGCCCTGCGCACCGCCGACCGGCGGGGCCCACTGGCCGGCGCACTGATCGGCGGCACGATCAACGGCTTCATGCCCTGCTCCCTGACCCTCGCGGTGGCCGTGCAGGCCACCACGGCCGGAGGGCCGTTGCCCGGCGCGGCACTGATGCTGGCATTCGGCATCGGCACCCTGCCCTCGATGCTGACGCTGAGCGTCATCATCGGCCGCCTCGGCTGCAAGGCCCGGGGCCGGCTGATGCAGGCCGCCGCGATCTGCGTGATCGCGCTGGGCGCCGCCACCCTGTACCAGGGCATCAGCTATTTCCAGGTGATGCGAGGACTGACGGGTGCCTGAACACCGGAGCTCGAATAACAGCGCCCCGGCTGGCCGCAGCCGGGTCAGAGGGGTATCGGGTGAGCCGGATCCGGACTGTAGGAGGCCATGGATGGCCGACTGCAAGCGCCCATGGATGGCTCGAGCGTGTCCGGATCCGGCTCGCCCGGTACCCCGACGGCCCCCGACGGCCCCCGACAGCCCCCACGGCCCCTGGGCACGAAACGGACACGAAGCAAACGCCGACGAACGGAGGTTGGACATGCAGAGGAGACAAATGATCAAGGGTGCCATGACGATCGGGCTGCTCGGCGCGTTCGGGTGGATCGGCGCGGAGCAAC
>JAGTVE010000177.1 GCA_018224485.1 Thioalkalivibrio sp.
CCCTCTCCTGCTTGCGGGTGAGGGCCGGGGGTGAGGGCCGGGTCCGACGCTGCGCCCCCACCCCAACCGTTACTCCGGGCATCCTGCCCTCTGCCCTTCGGGCCCGCCTTCGGCGGTTCGAAATCCGTTCCAGACGGATTTGTCCCCACAAGGGGGCCTTCTCCCCTCTCCCGCTTGCGGGAGAGGGGCCGGGGGTGAGGGCCCGGTGATGAGGGCCTCAGCTGGATACGCCGGGGACGGCCCCGGCGGCATGTCTCTCCCGCGGGACGGCCCGCGGACCCTGGGGCCGGAGGCCCCAATGGGAGCGGAACCGAGATGTTCGAAAAGGTATTGATCGCGAATCGCGGGGCCATCGCCTGCCGGATCATCCGCACGCTGAAGCGGATGGGTGTCGGCGCAGTGGCGGTGTATTCCGAGGCCGACCGCCACTCGCTGCACGTGCGCGAGGCCGACGAGGCGGTGCTGATCGGCCCGCCATCGGCGGGGCATTCCTATCTTGACGGCGAACGCATTCTGCGTGCGGCCCGCGACACAGGCGCCGGGGCAATCCACCCGGGCTACGGCTTCCTGTCTGAGAACGCCGGCTTCGCGGAGGCCTGCGAGGCCGCGGGGATCGCCTTTGCCGGGCCCACCGCAGAACAGATCCGCGACTTCGGTCTCAAGCATCGCGCCCGCGCGCTGGCCCGCGCGGCGGGGCTCCCGATGCTCCCGGGGACCGGGCTGCTGGAGGGCCCGGAACCGGCGCTGATGGAGGCGCGCCGCATCGGTTTCCCGGTGATGCTGAAGAGTACCGCCGGGGGCGGCGGCATCGGCATGCAGCTCTGCCACGACGAGGCCGGGCTGCGGGAGGCCTGGGACTCGGTAAAGCGGCTCGCGCAGAACAACTTCGCGGACACCGGTGTCTTCCTCGAGAAATACGTCGAGCAGGCGCGACACATCGAGGTGCAGATCTTTGGCGACGGGCTGGGCGGCGTGATCGCACTCGGCGAGCGCGACTGTTCTCTGCAGCGGCGGAACCAGAAGGTGGTCGAGGAGGCGCCGGCGCCCAACCTGCCGGGAACCGTGCGTGCCCGTCTCCTCGCGGACGCCGAGACCCTGGGCCGGGGCGTGCATTACCGCAGTGCCGGGACCGTGGAGTATCTCTACGACGCCGATACCGGGGAGCACTACTTCCTGGAGGTGAACACGCGGCTGCAGGTGGAGCACGGCGTGACCGAGAGGGTTACCGGCGTCGACCTCGTCGAGTGGATGCTGCTCGCCGCGGCGAAGGAACTGCCGCCGATCGAGACGCTGCGGCCCGGCCGGGCGCACGGTCACGCGATCCAGGCGCGGATCTACGCGGAAGATCCCGGCAAGGACTTCCAGCCCGCGGCAGGATTGCTGACCGAGGTCCGTTTCCCGGCGAATGCACGCGTGGACACCTGGGTCGAGCGCGGCAGCGAGATTCCGCCGTACTACGACCCGATGATCGCGAAGATCATCGTGCACGCGCAGAGTCGCGACGAGGCCCGCACGGGGCTGCAGGAGGCGCTGGCCGACACCGAGCTGCAGGGCCTCGAGACGAATCTGCGCTACCTGCGCCAGGTCGTGGAACACCCGGTGTTCCAGCGCGGCGAGCAGACCACGCGCACGCTGGCCGCGATGGAGTACCGGGCCGACGGCATCGATGTGCTCGACGCCGGCACGCAGACCACGCTGCAGGACTGGCCGGGCCGTGTCGGCTATTGGGATATCGGCGTGCCGCCCTCGGGTCCGATGGACGGCCTCGCGTTCCGGCTCGGCAACCGGCTGCTCGGCAACCCGGAGGGCGCGGCCGGTCTCGAGCTGACCGTCACCGGCCCGACCCTGCGCTTCAACGCCGACACCGTCATCGCGCTGACCGGCGCCCGGATGACCGCGCACCTCGATGGTCAGCCCGTGTCCCACTGGGCGGCGGTGCCGGTGAAGCGCGGACAGGTGCTGGAGCTGGGTGGCATCCATGGTGCCGGTGTACGCAGCTACCTGCTGGTGCGGGGCGGGCTGGCGGCCCCGCTGGTGATGGGAAGCCGCGCGACCTTCACCCTTGGACGGATCGGCGGGCATGGCGGTCGTGTGCTGCGGCCGGGCGACGTGCTGCACCTCGGCGACGAACCGGCCGGGGATACCGGCCTCCTGCCGGCGGAGGCGGCGCCGCGGTACCGGCACCACTGGCAGCTGCGTGTGCTCTACGGGCCGCACGCGGCCCCCGACTTCTTCACGCCCGGGGACATCGAGACCCTCTTCGACACGGACTGGGAGGTGCACTACAACTCCAGCCGCACCGGCGTGCGCCTGATCGGGCCGCGGCCGCAGTGGGCGCGGGACGATGGTGGCGAGGCGGGACTGCACCCGTCGAACATCCACGACAATGCCTACGCGGTCGGCACCGTCGATTTCACCGGCGACATGCCGGTCATCCTCGGGCCGGACGGCCCGAGTCTGGGCGGGTTCGTCTGCCCGGCGACGGTGATCGAGGCCGACCTCTGGAAGCTCGGACAGCTACGTCCCGGCGATACCTTGCGTTTCGAGGCGGTGGAGCTGGATGCGGCCCGTCGGCTGGCCGGGGAACTGGACCAGGCCGTGTCCAACCTGGCCGCAAGCCCCGCGGCGGAGACACCGCCCGCCATAGCGCCGCAGATGATCGCCACCCGCAGCGCCGTGGTCCGCGAGCGGCACGGTGACGGCCATCCGGTGGCCGTTGCCTACCGCCCGGCGGGTGACCGCTACCTCCTGGTCGAGTACGG
>JAGTVE010000178.1 GCA_018224485.1 Thioalkalivibrio sp.
CAGTGCCGCGGCACCCACAATCACCACCAGCGTGATCACAACCTTCGCCCAGCCCGGAACAGCCGGCGGACGATTCCTCTTCTCTTCCATACCCGACCCTCTCGACCGCTATGCCCGCCCGCGCCTCGACGGACCCTCGCGTGTTCTACGCATCCGGCGCCCCGATTGCAATCCGTTCCGTCGCATTGCAAGCGACTCCGGACCGGCAATTCCGCGCATTTTCTTGCCCTTGATGCAACGGGCAACGTGCTATGGCAGAACTTCGAGACGCACGCGATGGAGGAGCCTATCCCGAGGGGGGGTAGTCACGCACGGGGGACCGCGACCGGTCCCCCGTTTCTTTGGGTCCGCCCGCGCGAACCAACAGGTCGCCTCACGGTCGATGATTAAGGCACACGGGCGGCTTGCCGACGGATATCGAGGGTGTCGCCCCCAGGGGCAGCGGGTACACGCGAGCGCCCCGATCATGCACAATGCCGGCGCCTCTAGCGACGTACCACCCGGAGCCCTGGACAGAACGTGACTGCAGAATCATCCGGAATGGCGGACAGGGAATTCAGGGCCGTCGATCTGGCCGCCGAGCGCGGCGAGCGGCTTCTGTTCGAAGATCTCCAATTCACTCTCTCGCCGGGTCAACTGCTGCAGATATCCGGGCGCAACGGCTGCGGCAAGACCAGTCTCCTGCGTATCCTCAGCGGGCTCTCGCGCCCCACCGCCGGCGAGGTCTACTGGGGTGATGAACCGATCCGGTCCGTGGACGGCGGCACCGGTTCCTGCCTCGGCTACCTCGGCCACCAGAACGCGCTGAAGGAAGACATGACCGCCGAGGAGAACATCCTGATCGCGGGAAGGCTCGGTGGAGGCCGACCGGAACGCGAGACCGTGCTCGCGATGCTCGAAAGTCTCGGCCTCGCGGGCTACGAGGACCTGCCCGTGCGCTTTCTGTCGCAGGGGCAGAAGCGCCGCGTGGCCCTGGCCCGGCTGCTGCTCCAGCCCAGGGCCCTGCTGATCCTCGACGAGCCCTACGCGGCGCTCGACGTGCAGGTGATCCAGGTGCTGCGCGGTGCGATCGAGGCCCATCTGGCACGGAGGGGCATGATCGTCATCACGACTCACCAGGCCGTCGACATCGACGGTGACTGCCGCAACCTCCACCTCGGGTGAGTTGATGTTCCGACCGCTTTTCGCCCTCCTGCGCCGCGACCTGACGTTGGCTTTGCGCCGGCCTCAGGATGCGCTGACGGTGGTGGGCTTCTTCGTGGTGGTGGTCGCGCTGTTCCCGCTGGGTATCGGACCCGACCCGGAATTCCTGCGCAGCCTCGCGCCGGGCGTGCTCTGGGTGGCGGCCCTGCTGGCCGTGATGCTCTCGCTCGAGCGCCTGTTCTCGGACGACTACCGCGACGGCACCCTCGAACAGCTACTCCTGGTGCCGGAACCGATGGGCCTGCTGGTGCTGACCAAGATCTTCGCGCACTGGCTGATCACCGGGCTGCCCCTGGTCCTGATCTCCCCGCTGCTGGCCCTCCAGCTCAACCTGCGGCCCGACGAGATCGCGACCCTGATGCTGGCGCTGCTGATCGGGACGCCGATCCTCAGCCTGATCGGTGCGATCGGTGCCGCGCTGACCCTGGGACTGCGCGGGGGCGGGGTGCTGATTGCCCTGCTGATCCTTCCGCTTTACGCTCCCCCGCTGATCCTGGGCGCGGGTGCGGTAGACGCGGTCATGCACGGAAGCAGCGCCCAGGCGCACCTGTCGCTGCTGGGCGCGATGATGGTTTTTGCACTGTTCGCAACACCGTGGGCGACCGCCGCGGCCGTGCGGATCATGCTCGACTGACGGAGGAACAGAGGTGTCGGAGAGGGGTATACAGTGGTTCCGTTTCACGGCCCCGGCCAATTTCTACGATCTGGCCGGCCATCTGATTCCGTGGTTCGCCGCCCTGACCGTCGCGCTCTTCGCGGTCGGGCTGTACCTGGGCCTCGTTGTGGCGCCGTCCGACTACCAGCAGGGCGACAGCTACCGCATCATCTACATACACGTGCCCACCGCCTGGATGGGCATGTTCCTGTACGTGCTGATGGCCGTCTATGCCGCGATCGGTCTGATCTGGCGGATCAAGATGGCGGATGTGATGGCCAAGGCCATCGCGCCCACTGGCGCGCTGTTCACCTTTCTCTCACTGTGGACCGGCGCGCTGTGGGGGCGCCCGACCTGGGGCGTGTACTGGGTCTGGGACGCGCGCCTGACCTCGATGCTGATCCTGCTGTTCCTGTACCTCGGGTACATGGCGCTGCATGCCGCCATCGATGACCGTCAGCGTGCGTCGAACGCCAGCGCGGTCCTGGCGATGGTCGGCGTGGTGAACGTCCCGATCATCTATTTTTCGGTGCAGTGGTGGAACACCCTGCACCAGGGCGCGTCCATAACGGTGACCGAGGCGCCAACGATGGCGACGATCATGTTCGTCACCCTGCTGATCATGGTTCTTGCGGCCTGGATGTATTCGGTCGCCGTGGTGTTGGCACGGGCGCGCGTGGAATTGCTGGAGCGGGAGCGCAACGCACGCTGGGTCCGGGACCGCCTGGAGGGTGGACAAACATGATGGAATTTCTGGCAATGGGCGGTTACGCGCCCTATGTTTGGGGGTCATACCTGGTGATGGCCGGATTGCTGGTGGTCGAGATGCTGCAACTGCGGTACCGGCGGCGCGGCCTGATGGCCTGGATCAGGCGCATGGCCCGGTTGCGGGCGCAGGAGGAGAAACAATGAAAAAACGGCAGAAACGGCTGCTGCTGGTGGCCGGCGGGCTCGCGGGCTTGGCCATGGTGACCGGGCTGGTGCTGAACGCCTTCCGGGACAATCTCGTGTTCTTCTATACCCCGTCGGACATCGTCGCCGAGATCGTGCCGATGGAGCGGACCTTCCGCATCGGCGGCCTGGTGGAGGACGGCAGCATCTCGCGCGCGGAGGACGGCGTGACCGTGCACTTCCGCGTCACCGACACCGCGGTGGCGGTACCCGTGGTCTACCATGGGATCCTTCCCAACCTCTTCCGCGAGGGTCAGGGCGTGGTGGCGGTCGGCAATCTGGAGGAAGGCGGGGTGTTCAAGGCGAGCCAGGTGATGGCGCGTCATGACGAGGAATACATGCCGCCAGAGGCGGCGGAGGCCATCAAGCGGGCTCAGCGCGAGGGCGCCCGCACCGTGGGACATCCTGAGGGCTACTGATCATGATTGCCGAACTTGGACTCTTTGCGCTGATCCTGGCGCTGCTGCTCGCGATTGCGCAGGGCACCCTGCCTCTGATTGGCGCGGCTCGCAAAGACGCCGCCCTGATGGCCGTCGGCCGCAGCGCCGCCTACGGACAACTGGTGTTTATCGGCATCGCCTACGCGATGCTCACCTACGCCTTCGTCACCGATGACTTCTCCATCGCCTATGTAGCCAACAACTCGAACTCCCTGCTTCCGGTCCAATACAAGATCACCGCAGTCTGGGGTGGACACGAAGGATCGCTGCTCCTGTGGGTGCTGATCCTCGGGCTCTGGAGCGCTGCGGTCGCGACCTTCAGCCGCAGCCTTCCCCGCGAGGTACTGGCCCGGGTGCTGGGCGTGATGGGCCTCGTGGCGATCGGCTTCATCGGCTTTACGCTGTTCACCTCGAGCCCCTTCGAGCGCCTGATCCCGGCAGCCATGGAAGGGCGTGATCTCAACCCCATGCTGCAGGACCCGGGCCTGATCATTCACCCGCCGATGCTCTACATGGGATACGTCGGCTTCTCGGTGGCCTTCGCCTTTGCAATCGCGGCGCTGATCGGTGGCCGCCTCGATGCCGCGTGGGCGCGCTGGTCGCGACCGTGGACTGCTGTCGCGTGGGCCTTCCTGACCGTCGGCATCGGGCTTGGCAGCTGGTGGGCCTACTACGTGCTCGGCTGGGGCGGCTGGTGGTTCTGGGATCCGGTCGAGAACGCCTCGTTCATGCCCTGGCTGATGGGCACCGCGCTGCTGCACTCCCTGGCGGTCACCGAGAAGCGCGGCGGATTCAAGAACTGGACCGTGATGCTGGCGATCCTGACCTTCTCGCTGGTCCTGCTCGCGGCCTTCCTCGTCCGGTCCGGGGTGCTGACCTCGGTGCACGCCTTCGCGGTGGACCCGGATCGGGGCCTGTACCTGCTCGCCTTCATGGCGGTCGTGGTGGCGGGTTCACTGACGCTGTTCGCCTGGCGTGCAGGCAAGGTGGGTCTCGGCGGCGGATTCGGGCTCGTGTCGCGCGAGTCGGCATTGCTCACTAACAACGTGCTGCTCGTGGTCTCCGCGGCCGCGGTGCTGCTCGGAACCCTCTATCCGCTGCTCCTGGATGCCTTCGGGCTCGGCAAGATCTCGGTTGGACCACCCTACTTCGAGGCGGTCTTCCTGCCGCTGATGCTCCCGCTGCTGCTGCTCCTCGGCTTCGGGCCGAGGCTGCGCTGGAAGCAGGACAGCCCGACCGAGCAGCTCTGGCGGCTGCGCTGGATCTTTGGCGCGAGCCTCGTCTTCGGCATGATCTGGCCGCTGTTCGTCGGCAGCTGGTCCTTCCTCGCGGGGATCGGCGCCTTCCTCGGCCTGTGGATCATCGGTTCCTCGCTGAAGGACCTGGTCGACCGCCTGCGTCTGCGGCGCGAGAGCCGGCAGACGCTGGGCATCCGGGTTCGACGACTGGGGCGCAGCTACGTCGGCATGCAATTCGCGCACATCGGCGTCGCAGTGGTGGTGATCGGCATCACCTTCGTGCTGGGTTACGACGACGAGCGTGACGTGCGCATGGCGGTGGGCGAGACCGTCGAGGTCGGCGGCTACGGCTTCAGGCTCGACTCGCTCGATCAGGTTCAGGGACCCAACTTCGACGCCGAACAGGCGACGGTCTCGGTGTTTCTTGACGGGCAGTTGATGACTACGCTGACGCCGCAGATGCGCAACTACTTCAGCCAGGAGCAGCCGATGGCACACACCTCGCTGCATCGCGGCTTCTTCCGGGACCTGTATGTGAACATGGGCGAGGAGCTACCGGGCAACGCCTGGGTGATGCGGGTCTACTACAAGCCCTTCATGAACTGGGTCTGGGCCGGCGCCATCCTGATGGCGGTTGGCGGCTTCCTCGCAGCATCCGACCGTCGGTATCGCGTGCGCGTGCGGCGCGAGGACGAAGCCACCGACGAGGATGCAAAACTCGCCGCAAAGGACGCGGTCAAAGCTAATGATAGCGGGGCCGAACCCAACCCCGCAGGTTGACCCGAAGTGCGGTTGTGCCCAGGCCGCGGCGCGGGCCGGTTTCGGTCCGCACCACCCCCGGCTGGAGTGAACCGGCCTCCCGCGGCTGACACGAGGTTATCGAAGTCATGAAGTTACGTTTTCTGATCCCACTAACGGCCTTCATCGCCCTGGTGGGACTTCTCTTCGTCGGGCTGAGCCTCGATCCGCGCGAAATCCCCTCGCCGCTGGTCGGGAAGGAGGCGCCGCAGTTCGACCTTCCCGAGTTGCGCAACGCAGAGGTCCGCTTCGCCCGAGACGACATGCTGGGCAAGCCGGCGCTCCTCAACGTCTGGGCGTCCTGGTGCGTGACCTGTCGGCAGGAACATCCGATGCTGGCCGAGCTGCGCCGCATGGGCGTGCCGATCTACGGGCTGAACTACAAGGACACCCGCTCCGACGCCCTGCGTTTCCTTACCCGCTTCGGTGACCCGTATGACGCCATCGGCTTTGACGAGAGCGGGCTGGTCGGCATCGACTACGGCGTCTACGCGACACCCGAGACCTTCCTGATCGACGGCAGCGGCAAGATCCGCTTCAAGCACATCGGCATGATCACGCCCGAGGTCATCGAGACCGAGATCCTTCCCCTCTACCGACAACTGGAGGCCGAGACATGAGGCCCTGGCACTGGCTGCACGCACCGTTACTCGCGCTCGCGGTCGCCCTGCTGCTTCCGGCGCTCACGGTGGCAGGGCCGACCGCACCACCCTCGGAGCCGATGAGCTTCGACAGCGAACTGCAGGAACAGCGTTATCAGAAGCTGATCCGCGAACTGCGCTGCACCGTTTGCCAGAACCAAAACCTGATCGAGTCGAACGCGCCGCTCGCCAACGACTTGCGACGTCAGATCGCGCTGATGATCAATGACGGCGCAGACACTGACGAGGTGATCGACTACATGGTGGCCCGCTACGGCGACTTCGTACTGTTCCGGCCGCCGATGAAGGGCATCACCTATCTGCTCTGGTTCGGACCGGTTGCGATGCTGCTGATCGGCCTTGCGGCCCTCGGCAACATCCTTTGGCGCCGCCGCACGCAGGTCACCTCCGAACCGCTCTCCACAGACGAGGAAGAACGCCTGCGCCGCATTCTGGGTGACAGAGGCCAAGACAAGACATGATGCTGTTCTGGATACTGGCCGCCGCGCTTACGGTGGCCGCCCTGTTGTTCCTGTTTCTTCCCCTGCTCCGCGCCCGTGCCCCGCAGGCCCCGGTATTGACCGAGGCGATGGATGCGCGCGTCTCGGTCTATCGCAGCCAGCTCGCGGACCTGGAATCGGATCGGGATTCGGGCGTGATCTCGGACGATCAGTTCAACACCGCCCAGGTCGATCTACAGCGCAGCCTGCTGGAGACCAGCGAACGGCAGGCCGCCGACCGCACCGAATACGGCGGCCGGTCGCTGCGCTGGCCGGCTGCGATTGGCAGCCTGCTGGTGGTGCCGGTGGTGGCCGTGCTCATCTATCAGGGGTACGGCGCCGGGGCCTCCGGCCTGGACCCACAGGCCCCGCAGCAGGTTGCCGGAGCGCAGATGGACGGCGGGATCGAGGCGGCGGTGATGGCCCTTAGCGCCCGTCTCGAAGACAACCCGGAGGACCCCGAGGGCTGGGCGCTGCTCGGCCGGTCCTTCCTGTTCATGGACGAGCCGCGTGCCGCGGCCGGCGCCTACGCGCAGGCGCTGCGTCACGGCGGCGATCAGGACCCCGACATCCTCGTGACCTACGCCGATCTGCTCGGCAGCCTGGATGGCGGCGATCTGAGCGCACGTGCCCTTCCCTTCGTAAACCGGGCACTGGAGATCGACCCTGATCACGCCAATGCCCTCTGGCTGGCCGGCCTGGCCGCCTTCCGGGCCTCGGATTACGAGATCAGCAAGGATTACTGGCAGCGGCTCGAGCAGCAGCTCGCCCCGGGCAGCGAAGAGGCCCAGTTGATCCGCAGCAACCTCGAAGAGGTACGGTCACGAATGAATAACGCCGGTGAGGACCGCGAGAACGACGAAGCGGGCA
>JAGTVE010000179.1 GCA_018224485.1 Thioalkalivibrio sp.
GCGCTCCGGGTCGAGGGTCGCGGAGGTGACGATCACGTGGAGATCGGGGCGCCGCGGCCGCAGCCGCTTCAGGTAGCCGAGCAGGAAGTCGATGTTGAGGCTGCGCTCGTGGGCCTCGTCGATGATCAGCGTGTCGTAGGCGAGCAGATCCCGGTCCTGGCGCAGTTCCGCGAGCAGGATGCCGTCGGTCATCAGCTTGATCCGCGTGCCGGGGCCGGTCTGGTCCACGAAGCGGACCTTGTGACCCACGCTGCCGCCGGGTTCCGAACCGAGTTCCTCGGCGATGCGCGCGGCGACCGAGCGCGCGGCGATGCGGCGCGGCTGCGTGTGCCCGATCAGTCCCCGGCGTCCACGGCCGGCCTCGAGGCAGAGCTTCGGGAGCTGGGTGGTCTTGCCGGACCCGGTTTCGCCGCAGAGCACCAGTACCGGGTGTTCGCGGATCGCGGCGACGATGCGCTCGCGCTCCGCGTGGATGGGCAGATCGCCGGTATAACGGGGTTCCGGCAGGGTGGCCCGGAAGGAGTCCGCGCGCAGGACGCCATCGTCGATCTGCCGGCGGGCCTGGTCGAGCAGACGATCGGCGGGCTGGCCGCGCTCCATGCGGCGGGACGCGCGCTGCAGCAGCTCGCGGACCGCCCGTTCATCGTGCAGCAGCAGCGCGCCGAGGCGCGCTTCCAGCTCCCGAACCGGGGCAGGCGGGTGATTGCGGCCCATCAGAACGCGGGGAGCCGCAGCACCTCGAAGTTTTCGCGCTGCAGCCGCTCGGTCCAGCGATCGGCCACCGCCTCGTTGTCGAACGGACCGAGGTAGACGCGGTGGTAGGTCTGTCCGCCAACCCGGACCTCGCGGATACTGGCCTGCAGGCCCATCAGCGCCAGCCGGGCCTTCATCTGGTCGGCCTGTTCGTATTGCTGGAAGGATCCGGTCTGCAGCATCACGCGGGCCGCCGCCTCGGGTTCCGCCCGCGGCTCCGGCTCGGGTGTCGGGGTCGCTGTCGGCGCGGGGGCGGGTGCGACGGTCCGGGAAGGGGGCGGCTCGGCCTCCGGGATGCGCACCTCGTCCTTGGGGAGCAGCTCGTAGAACTGGAAACGCGAGGGTTCGGACGGGGCGGCCGGCGCCTCCTCCAGCGGTTGCGGGACGGGCGCGGCGGCCGGGCCCTCGTCCCGGGTCAGCCAGCCGGGATCCTGACCCATGCGGTCGGCACCCTGGAGGTAGAGGGCAGCCGCCACGGCCAGGCCGACGATCACGCCGGCCAGCAGCCAGACCCAGCCCGGCGTCGGCCGCCGGCGGCGGCTGGGTGCGGGTTTGCGGCGAACCTTGCGTGCCTGCGCCATCCCGGAATCCTACATGGTCTCCGGGGCACTGACACCCAGCAGCCCCAGGCCGTTCGCCAGCACCTGCCGGATGCCGCCGACCAGCGCCAGGCGCGCCGCAACCAGGTCGGCGTCCTCCGCGTTCATGAAGGGGACCGCGTTGTAGTAGGCGTGGAAGCCCGCGGCGAGGTCGCGCAGGTATTGCGCCAGCTGATGCGGCTCGCGTGCGACGGCGGCCCCGGCGATCAGTTCCGGAAAGCGGTCCAGGTCTGCCAGCAGGTCGGTCTCCGGGGGCAGCGTCAGCCGGGCGATCTCCGGTCCATCAGCGGCCGCGGCGGTGGCCCCGCGCTCCGCGGCGGTGCGCTGCACGCTGGCGATCCGCGCATGCGCGTACTGGATGTAGTACATCGGGTTGTCGGTGGACTGGCTCTTGGCCAGCTCCAGGTCGAAGTCGAGGTGCTGGTCGCAGCGCCGCTGCACGTAGAAGAAGCGGGCGGCATCCGAACCCACGTCCTCGCGCAGTTCGCGCAGGCTCACGAAGCTGCCGGAACGGGTGGACATCTGCACCCGCTCGCTGCCGCGGTAGAGGATCGCGAACTGCACCAGCAGCACGTCCAGCCGGGAATCGTCCAGCCCCAGCGCCTGCAGCGCCGCGCGCACCCGGGCGACGTAGCCGTGGTGGTCCGCGCCCCAGACATTGATCATTCGGTCAAAGCCGCGCTCGAACTTCTGGCGGTGATAGGCGATATCGGAGGCGAAGTAGGTGTACTCCCCGTTCTCGCGGCGCACCACGCGGTCCTTGTCGTCGCCGTAATCGGTGGAGCGGAACCACAGCGCGCCGTCCTTCTCGTAGAGTGCGGCGCGTTCCTGGAGCCGCTCGACCGCCGCCTCGATGGCGCCGGAATCGGCGAGGCTTCGCTCGGAGAACCAGCTCTGGTAGTGAACACCGAATGCGGCGAGGTCGTCGCGGATGTCGTCGAGGATGGTGTTCAGCCCGTGGTCGAAGAACTGGCGGTAGTGGGCCGGGCCGAGGAGTTCCCGGGCGCGCTCCACCATCGCGTCGATGTAGGCCTCCTTGTCACCCCCGTCGAGCTCGTCGGCGGGCAGGCCCTCGAGCACGCGTTCGGCCGGATGGACGCCGGCGTCGCCGAGCAGCACCGCGAGATCGTCGGCAATGCCGTGCACGTATTCGCCGCGGTAGCCGTTCGCGGGAAACGGGATGGATACGCCGCGCCGTTCCAGGTAGCGCAGCCAGACGCTGACCGCGAGGATGTTCATCTGCCGGCCGGCATCGTTCACGTAGTATTCGCGGGTGACCTCGAAGCCGCAGAAGGCCAGGAGGTCGGCCACCGTGGCCCCGTAGGCGGCACCCCGGCCGTGCCCGACGTGCAGCGGGCCGGTGGGGTTCGCGGACACGAATTCCACCTGCACCGTCTGCC
>JAGTVE010000180.1 GCA_018224485.1 Thioalkalivibrio sp.
CCGTACCCGATCCGGCGCGTGCACAGCAGGGAGCGTGAGGAGATGATGCGGGATCCGCGCTGGGTCTTGCTGCTCAAGCTCGGCGAGCGCTATGCCGGCTGAGCCGGCGCCGGTGCCTTCGCCCTAGTCGAAGATGCCGGAGAGCAAAGACCAGGGCCTGGGCCCGCTCCGAAACCGCCGATATTCCGGGGGTGGAATTGCCGGGGGCTGGCTTCTGGTGCAAGCTGCGGAGATTGTGTAACCCCTGCGGCAACCGGGTTGCATTGCCGCTCCGGTCCCCTGAACCACGCCGCCGATTGTCGGGAGTCTGAAACATGCGTCCGGGATTCAGCACTGTCGTACAGGTGCTGTTCATCACGATGATGATCATCACCGTAACCCTGGTCGCGGCCACCGGTTACAACCAGGCGCGTTCCGGCGTGGTGGATATCGGTACGCAGGTGATCGATGGTGCGCTGGATAAGACCCGCGAGCGTTTCGCGGAACGTTACACGGAGACCGGCGATCGCCTCGCGCTCCTGGCCGCGGCGCTGACGGGGCTTGATCCGGTCGAGCAAAGCGATGACGTGCTGCGGAGCCTGTGGGAGCTGACCCGGCAGTCACCGCTGCACCAGTCGAGCTTCCTGGCCGGCGTTGACGGCCTTCTGCTGGAGGCACGGAGCCTGCCCAACCCTGCCACCCGCTTCGTTCCCGCCGGGGGCGGGGAGGGGCGCGAGGAATGGGTCTACCGGGATGCGGACTTCGGCGTGATGACGCGCCTGAAGAAGCCGGGTACGGAATACCCCCGCGAGGCCCAGCGGCTTGCTGACGGCACGGTGCCGGAGGACACGCGGTTCAGCGATGTGCATCCGCTGAGTCTCACCGGCGAGCCCGGCATCACGGTTTCCCGGCCGGTGCACGATGCGGAGGGGGCGTTGACCGGGATCATCGGCATTGAGGTGCCGCTGGCGAGGCTGGATTCCCTGCTGCGCTCCGGCATGCTCGGTGAGGAGTCGGTGCTGCTGATCATCTCGGATGCGGACGAGGTGATCGCACACCCCCTTGGTCCGGCGCCGGGGCAGGCCGGACGGAATCCCGGCGAGCTGCTGAAGGTCGCGGACCTGCGGCAGCAATGGATCGGCGAGGCCTGGATGCGCCTGCGCGAGAAGGCAGGGATAGACGGCGGTTCCGAGGTCACGCTGCTGGATCTGGAGCCGGGGCGGTACTTCGTGCAGAAGAAGCCGCTGACCGGGCACCTCGACCACAACTGGAACCTGTTCCTGATGGTCTCGGATCACGTGGTCCTGGCCGGCGTGAATCGTGGCCTCCACACCTCCGTGACCCTCGCCCTGATCATGATGATCGTCGCGGCCTACGTGATCTTCGTGACCGCGGGGCAGCTGACCCGCCCACTGCGCCAGATGGTCGACAACGCCCGTCTTCTCGAGCAGCTGCGCTTCGGCGAACTCAAGCCCGTCCAGGCGGATTTCAATGAGTTCAGGGCCCTCGATCGCTCGCTGCGCCAGATGGCCTCCAGCCTGATGGCCTTCAACCGGTATGTGCCGACCTCCCTGCTGCGACGGCTGCTGTCAGAGAAGCACGAGGCCGCGCTCGGTGCGGAGTCCCGCCCGCTGGTGCTGCTGAACACGGGGATCAACCACTTCAACAGCGTCGGTGCGCAGATGGAGGCGCAGGAGCAGGCGGAGTACCTGACGCGGTATCAGCGCGAGGTCTTCGAGGCGGTGCATCGCAATGGCGGTTCGATCGACAAGTTCATCGACGACCGGGTGATCGCATTCTGGGGGGCTCCGGATGCGGCCGAGAACGATACCTATCACGCCTGCACGGCTGCACTGGAGTGCCAGGCCGCGATCCAGCAGCTCAGCCAGGCGCTGCGTTGGGAGAACCATCCGGCGATGGCCGTGCGCATCGGCCTGCACCGCGATGTCTGCATGGTGGGCAACTTCGGCTCCGAGGACCGGATGTTCTACTCGGTGGTCGGCGGGGCGGTATCGGTGAACCAATGGCTGGGCAACCTGAACGGGCGCTACGGCACCACGATACTGGCCAGCAATCCCATCCGCCAGCAGACCGCGGGCGACTTCGTGTGGCGATGGGTGGACCGCGTCGAGCAGTCCGGCGTGGAAGGCGTCTTCGATGTCTATGAGCTGTGCGGCCATGCGGCGGACCCCGGTCTGGCCCAGCGCAGGGACTACATCGCGCGCTACGAGGCCGCGCTCGCGCTTCGGGTGGAGGAACGGGACCTGGACGCGGCGCTGGACCACTTCTACGCCCTGCACGAGCAGTACCCGGGCGATGCCGCGGTTGCCTGGCAGGTCGAGCGCATCCGCGAAATGTCGGAGGATGAAAAGACATGAGTTATTTCGACCAGGACAAGATGGTCGAGACGGCGCTCGAGCGCTTTGATCACATCCACGCCCTGCACGTCCAGGGGTCGGCCGCGGTGGCACAACGCCTGAATTTCCTCTATCGGGTGACCTTCCTTGGGCTGGCGCTGGTGCTGGGCGCGCTCTTCTTCCTCGTGATCGTGATCTCGGCCCAGATGAACAACATGAACCGGGTGATCTCGGTCCTGAACAGCCACGTGGGGGAGATCAACCAGGACATGAACCGGATGCTGGCGACCGTCTCCCGCCTTGACGCGAACATGGAGGGCATGTCCGGGATCGTGCTCCGGATGGATGACATCAACGGCAGCGTCGATACGATCTCGGAAGACATGATCGAGGTCAACCGGCACATGGCGGCGCTGGACCAGGACGTCGGGCAGCTGTCAGCCCATGTCGGGGACATGCGCCAGTCCTTTCAGACAGTGGACGGCAACATGGGGCTCCTTGCGAACGACGTACAGCACATGTCCCAGCCGATGCGCCTGTTCAACCAGTTCAATCCCTTCTGGTAGCCGTGATGACCGGATCCGCGAAGAGCCTGGAGAGGATCGTCCGCCGCCTCGGCCAGGTCGAGGACGACATCCGCCAGAATCAGCTGGAGGACGCCGCGCACGTACGCCGCACTCACCGGTTCATGCAGACCATGGTGGCGGCACTGGCCGTAGTCGCCCTGGTGAACCTGTATTTCGTCGGCGAACTCACCCACGAGATCGGGCTGCTGGTCCGCAACATGGACCGGGGCGTGATGCATCTCGAGGAAATGGGGGACCGCATGACGGCGATGCAACTGCACTTCGACAATATCGGGGAGAGCGCCGGCAGGCTGCCGATCGTCGTGGACCAGATGATGTCGATCAGCGCCGGCATGCAGGATATCGAGCGGGACCTGGGGGGAATTCGCGGGCGCACGCAGCACGTGAGCGAGCACGTGTCGGAGATGGACGGGGATGTCGGGAACATGACGCACTCGTTCCGCGAGGTGAACGGCAAGCTGGTGCACATCCGGCACAGCATGGGACAGATGTCCAACGCCGTACCCTGACCGGCACCGGCTGCTGATGCGGGCTTCCGTTCAGTCCTTTTCGCCCGGAGGACGGATCACCTCGACGCTTACGCGGACGAGACCGCTGTCAAGCATGCCCAGCCTGCCGGCGGCCGCGCGCGACAGGTCGATGATCCGCTCCGTCCGGAA
>JAGTVE010000181.1 GCA_018224485.1 Thioalkalivibrio sp.
CCATCGACATCGCGGAAGCGGCGCAGCGGGTCGGCGACCGGGTGGCACTGCAGGGCAATCTGGATCCCTCGGTGCTCTACGCCGGCGATGAGGTGGTCCGGGCCGAGGCGAGGCGCGTGTTGGAGGGTTTTCCGTTCGCCACCGGCCACGTCTTCAACCTCGGTCACGGGATTCATCCGGGCATCGATCCCGATCGGGTCGCGACCCTGGTCGAGACGGTGCACGGCTACCGCACGGGCTGAGCAAGCCCCCGTGGGAGCGGCTTCCAGCCGCGATGCCATTGCCGATCGCGGCCAGAGGCCGCTCCTACTGAGCGTCCGGCAAGTCCGCTTCGACTTCAGTGATGAGCTCCTGCACGGCTGGCAGACCGAGCCGGCGCATCGGGCGACCGTCGATCGGTGACGGCGGCGCCTGGCGGATGCCGTCGGCCGGGAACACGGTGAGCTCGATGTCGAGCCCTTCGGGACCGCGAAAGCTGAGGAAGGGCGCCCGCGTCCCGTGGCCGCCCCGGTAGTGGCGTTCCCCGCTGCGGCACTGGATACCCATGTCTCCGAGCCGGAAGATGACCTCCTCGACGGTCTCCGCGAAGCCGTGGAGATTGATCAGCGGCTGAGGTTCCAGGATGCCGATGACCAGCGGACCGACCAGCCGCGGCTCCAGCCCGACGAGACGTTCCATCACCACTGCTGCCGCGCGAAGACGGTCGAGGTATTCGCGCCGGTTTTTGGCATCCGCAAACAGCCGGTTGCGCTCCAGCACCGCGGCCTCCACCTCGGTATTCGCGGGCATTTCCCGCCGTCCGCTCATCCCGAGATGATCGGCGGCCTTGCGCTTGGCCAGGCCGTAGTCCCGCACGCCCTCCTCGAGGATGATGCGCGCGGCCTCCTCGGCGAGGCGCTGACGGGCCCTGGATTCCGGCATCGCCATCGGACGGCTCAGAAGATGAACTCGGGCTGCGATTCGATCCGGCGCCCGCCGCCCTCGCGGGCATCCGCGTCCTCGGCGCCGGGCGGAAGGCTCGCGCTGCGCTCCGGGATCTGCTCCGGGAGCAGCCATTCCCGATAGCCACGGGGATCGTCGTCGGTGGTGCGCTGCCCGGTTTCCGGCAGCAGGGCCACTTCGACCAGGTCCTCGGGGCGCTCGACCGGGGCCTCCGGCGTGCCCGCCAGCGTCCGCTGCATGAACCCCATCCAGATCGGCAGCGCCGCACGCCCGCCCGTCTCGCGGGAGCCCAGTTCGCGGTTGTCGTCGAACCCGATCCAGGCGGTTGCCGCGAGCTCGGCGTTGAAGCCCACGAACCACGCGTCGCGGTAGGAGTTGGTAGTGCCGGTCTTGCCGGCCAGGTCCTGACGTCCGAGCTCGAGCGCGCGGCGTCCGGTGCCGGAGCGGATCACTCCGCCCAGCATCTGGCTCATCTGCCAGGCAATCCCGGGCTCCAGCGTCGGGACCGGATCGGCGAACTGCAGTGGCCCCTGTGCGGTGGCGAATTCGAGCTGCTGGCCCGCAGGATCGTCGCACGGAGCCGGGCATGCGCGCTCGGTCGGCGCCTGGTAGAGCAGCGTGCCGTCCACCTCCTCGATGCGCGCGATCAGCCATGGCGTGGTCAGGTTCCCCCCGTTTGCAAAGGGGACATAGGCGTTGTTGATCTCCATCGGGGTGACGGTTCCGGTCCCCAGGGCCATCGACAGGCTCCGCGGGTGCTGCGCGCGACGCAGCCCGAACCGGCCCAGCTCTGCGTGGGCCTTTTCCACCCCGAGCGTGTTCAGCAGCCGAATCGAAGCAAGGTTGCGCGAGTTGGCCAGTGCCTCGCGCATGGTCGTTGCGCCTTGGAAGCTCCGCGAATAGTTCTCCGGACGCCACTCCGCACCCAGGGCGGGGTCACCGACGACCAGCGGCGCATCCATCAGGGTGCTCGACGGCATCATGCCGTCCTGCAGGGCCAGCGCGTAGAGCAGCGGCTTGAACGCGGAACCCGGCTGACGATTGGCCTGCAGCGCGTGGTTGAACCGCTTCTCGAAGAAGTCGAAGCCGCCCGCCAGTGCCAGGATCGCCCCGTCCTCGGGTGCCTGCGCGACCACCGCGCCGGTGACCTCCGGAACCTGGCTAAGGCGCCATCCGCCCTTGGTGGTGGGCTGGATGCGCACCACGTCCCCACGCCGGAGCCACCCGGAGACGGGCTCGTCGGAAGGCTTCGCCCAGGCGAGTTCCTCGCCCGCCAGGCGGTGCTCGCCGACGCTGGCCCCGTCCACCAACACGCCTTCCTGATCCGCTTCCAGGACCACCGCCGGAAACAGCAGGCGGCCGCTGGCACCGATTTCCGCCAGGGCCTGCCTGCGGGCATCGGGATCGTCGACGACGGAGGCATCGAGACGCAGTTCGGGGCCCCGGTACCCATGGCGCTGGTCATAGTCGATCAGACCGTCGCGCAGGGCCGCGTTCGCCGCTTCCTGGGCGTCACCGTCGATGGTGGTGTGGATCCGCAGACCGCGAACGTAGGCATCCTCGCCCCAGAGATCGACCACGACCTGGCGCGCGGCCTCCGCGACCCAGAGGGCAGCCACCTCGGTGGTGGCCGCGTGCCGCCGGGCCAGCACGGGGCGCGCCACTGCGTCCGTGTATTCCTCGGGAGTGATCAGGTCGAGCTGCAGCATCCGCCGCAGC
Source organism: Thioalkalivibrio sp. (assembly GCA_018224485.1). GTDB lineage: Bacteria > Pseudomonadota > Gammaproteobacteria > Ectothiorhodospirales > Ectothiorhodospiraceae > Thioalkalivibrio. Next base: position 2,662 of record JAGTVE010000181.1, read on the forward strand.
ACGTAGTCGCGCCGGTTCCCGGCCCGCTC